>DATKXK010000017.1 GCA_035529075.1 Acidobacteriota bacterium
TGACAACTGTGAGACGGCCTACAATCCGGGTCAGGAGGACGGCGATAGTGACGGCTTCGGCAACGCCTGCGACAACTGCGAGGTTGACTACAATCCGGGCCAGGAGGACGGCGACGGTGATGGTGTCGGCAACGCATGCGATAATTGTTCATCTGACTACAATCCTCTTCAGGAGGACCTGGACGGGGATGACGCAGGCGACGCCTGCGACAACTGTGTTGATGCGCCCAATCCGAACCAGTCGGATTATGACGGTGACGGAGCCGGTGACGCGTGTGATCCGTGCACGGATACGGATGGAGACGGGTACGGCAATCCGGGGTATCCGGCGAACACGTGCGAGTTGGACAACTGTCCGGGCGACTACAATCCGGATCAGGCGGACGCGGACGGTGACGGTATAGGAGACTTGTGTGACGCCTGCACGGACCTGGACGGGGACGGGTATGGTGATCCGGGGTACGGGGCCAATACGTGCGCCCAGGACAACTGTCCCGGGGAGTACAATCCGGATCAGGCGGACAGTGACGGGGACGGCCTCGGCAACGCCTGTGACAACTGTGAGGCCGCTTACAACCCGGGCCAGGAAGACGGAGATAGTGATGGTATTGGCAACGCCTGCGACAACTGTGAGGTTGATTACAACCCTCTTCAGGAGGACGTAGACGGGGATGACATAGGAGACGCCTGTGACAACTGTGAGGCCGCTTACAACCCGGGCCAGGAGGACGGTGACGGTGACGGCTTCGGCAACGCCTGCGACAATTGTTCATCTGACTACAATCCTCTTCAGGAGGACCTGGACGGGGATGACGCAGGAGACGCGTGCGACAACTGTGTCGATGTGTCCAATCCGAACCAGTCGGACGCGGACGGTGACGGAGCCGGTGACGCGTGTGATCCGTGCACGGACAAGGACGGGGACGGGTTTGGCAATCCGGGGTATCCGGCGAACACGTGCGAGGTGGACAACTGTCCGGGCGACTACAATCCCGATCAGGATGACGCGGACGGCGATTTGGTAGGCGATTTGTGTGACAACTGTCGTGATTCGGTGAACACGAACCAGCACGACGGGGACGGCGACGGTTATGGTGATGCCTGTGACAACTGTCCCGATGATTACAACCCCGACCAGACCGACAGCGACGGCAACGGGGTCGGTGACATATGCCAGACCTGCTGTCGTGGGCTTACTGGAAACGTTACCGGAGACGAGGAGGGGGGAGTAAGCATTGCTGATGTCACGATGCTGGTCATATACCTGTTCATAGATCCCAGTTATGAGCCGGTGTGTCTGGACGAAGCGAACACGGACGGTCTTGACGCTATTGACATCGGTGACCTTACCGCCCTGATCGACTACCTGTTCATCTCCCAGGAGCCGCCGGTGCCGTGCGGTGCCGTGGGCGAGCAATGGGTCAAGGTTGACCACGTGAACGGGACGCGCATTGACGCAATGCAGACCGGTGTGCCCATTACGTTCTACCTGCGATTCATCAATGCGACCGCGGACACAATGGTTGCCTTCGATCACGGGTTTACCATATACTCCACCGACGGAGCGCAATGGGATACGGTGGCGATAGAGGCGTTGCAGGCCGACTGGCCCGAGCGCTTCGACTTCGTAAATCAGGTCCAGTACTGGAACGTTACCGGCGCTGATGCTGACACGGTGCGTGTAGCCGGCCTCAGCTTCTTCTTTCAGCCTGACGGCGGTGCCGGCCTGACGCCCGGATTCAATGCTCTCACGTACTCCGTGACCATCGGCCCGATCCCTCCGGAGTCGCACGGCCGTACGATCTGCCTCGATTCCTGCTGGTATCCGGAAGGAACCAACTCATGGATGTGGGCTCCCGCGGTCGGCGGAATAATCGGACCCGAATGGGACGGCCCGCGCTGCTACCGCATCGACTCTACGCTGCAATGCGCACCGGGAGATTTGGGCAGCCCCGACGGCCAGGCGGCGGTGAAGGAATCCCGCCCGCCCGTGCCGGAGGTCCGGCAGCCCGCGGGGAGGACAAGACAGTAGGCTGTTCAACCTCGCTCTTGTTCGAGAGGTGATAAAAACCGGCCGCCCCGCCGTGGTGCAGGGCGGCCGGTTCTGTTTAACGTTCTTTCACGCCCGGGCCGGCCGGCGCGTAGCTACCAGTTCTGGAGCACCCCTTTGAGAAACTGCCCGGTGTATGAACTCTTCGTCTCGGCAATTGCTTCCGGTGTCCCCGTGGCCACAATTCGGCCGCCGTCGTCGCCTCCCTCCGGGCCGATGTCGATAATCCAGTCGGCCGTCTTGATTACGTCCATGTTGTGTTCGATCACGAGCACACTGTTGCCGCGGTCGACCAGTTCGGCGAGCACTTTAAGGAGCATCTTGATGTCCTCGAAGTGCAGCCCGGTCGTGGGCTCGTCGAGGATGTACAGCGTCTTGCCGGTGGCGACCTTGGAGAGTTCGGCGGCCAGTTTTACGCGCTGGGCTTCACCTCCGGACAGGGTCGTCGCCTGCTGCCCGAGGTGAATGTAGCCGAGCCCGACATTGGCCAGCGTAAGCAGCTTCTTCTTGATGCGCGGGACATTCTCGAAAAAGGTGAGCGCTTCCTCGACCGTCATGTCGAGAACGTCGGCAATCGTCTTGCCCTTAAACGTCACTTCCAGAGTTTCCCGGCTGTAGCGTTTGCCCTTGCAGACTTCGCAGGGGATGTAGACGTCCGGAAGGAAATGCATCTCGATCTTTATAATGCCGTCGCCTTCGCAGGCCTCGCAGCGGCCTCCCTTGACGTTGAATGAGAAGCGTCCCGGCAGGTAGCCCCGGGCCCTGGACTCCGGCAGCGACGAGAACAGTTCGCGGATAGGCGTGAAAACTCCCGTGTAGGTGGCCGGATTGGAACGCGGCGTGCGGCCGATCGGCGACTGATCGATATCGATCACCTTGTCAACGTGCTGCATGCCGAGGATCTTCCCGTAGGGCAGGGGCATCGTCCGGCTGCTGTAAAAGTGCCGCGCCAGGATCCGGTACAAAGTCTCGTTTATCAGCGTTGACTTCCCGGAGCCGGAAACGCCGGTGACGGCGACGAGCAGGCCCAGAGGTACGTCTATGTCGACTTTCTTGAGGTTATTGCCGGCCGCACCCCGCAGGCCGATTGAGAACCCGTTGGAGGTACGCCGCGAGGCCGGCGTTTCGATGCGTCTGGTGCCGGCCAGGTACTGGCCGGTGATCGAAGCGCGGCAGGCCTTGATGTCCCTGGGCTTGCCCGTGGCCACGACCCGGCCGCCGTGCAGTCCCGCCCCCGGCCCGAGGTCGATGACCCAGTCGGCGCTCTCGATCGTTTCCCGGTCATGCTCGACGACCAGGACGGTATTGCCGATATCCCGCAACTCGGTCAGCGTGTTCAGCAGCTTCCGGTTGTCGCGCTGGTGCAACCCGACCGACGGCTCGTCGAGAATGTACAGAACGCCGACCAGGCGGGACCCGATCTGCGTGGCCAGGCGGATACGCTGGGCCTCGCCCCCGGACAGAGTGGACGCAGCGCGGCTGAGCGTCAGGTAGTCCAGGCCGACGTCGCACAGGAACCCCAGGCGTCCTCGGATCTCCTTGAGTATCTGGCGTGCGATTGTCTGCTGCCTCTTGGAAAGGTTTACCTTCCTGAAAAAGGTCGCCGCCTGCTTGATGGACATGTCGGCGACGGAATCGATTGTCTCGCGGTCGATAATCACCGACAGCGCTTCGGGGCGCAGCCGGGCGCCGTGGCAGGCCGGGCAGTTGGTAATCGACATGTAGTTCTCGATCCACAGGCGAACACCGCTCGATTCCGTCTGCCGGTAACGGCGCTCCAGGTGAGGGATGACTCCTTCGAATCTTGCCCGGTAAGTCCCGGAACCCTTCGTCTTGCCCGAAGTATGTTCGTAGGCAAACTGGATTTCGTCCTTAGCGGAACCGTACAGGAGGACCTTCTGCACTTCACCGGGGAGCTTCTTGAACGGCGTGGAAAGTTTGAATCCGTAATGGTTGGCCACGCCTCTGATCATGTAGCGGTACCAGTTGGCCATTTCCGCGCCCCCCCAGGGCTGGATGGCTCCCTCGCTGATCGACAGCGACCGGTTCGGGACCACCAGTTCCGGCATGATCTCCATCCTCTGCCCCAGCCCGTCGCAGGTCCGGCACGCGCCGTAGGGGGAGTTGAACGAGAACAGGCGCGGGCTGGGCTCCTCGTAGCTGATATTGCAGTTCAGGCAGGCGAACTGCTCCGAAAACAACAGGTCCTTGCCCTTGATGTTGACCAGAACCGTTCCCTGGGCCATCTTGAGCGCCGTCTCAACGGAGTCGGCCAGACGCCGTTTCGACTTGACCTTTACCACCAGCCGATCCACGACGGCCTCGACGGTGTGTTTCTTCTTCTTGTCCAGGCTGATCTCGGAGTCGGAATCCACAACCTGTCCGTCCACGCGGAGCCGGACAAAACCCTCCCGCCGGGCCTGCTCGATGACTTCCCGGTGTTCCCCTTTCTTGCCGCGCACGAGCGGGGCCAGAACCATCAGGCGCGTGCCTTCCTCGAACGTCAATACCGAGTCGACAATCTGCTCCACCGTCTGCTGTGTGATCGGCTGGCCGCACTTGGCGCAATGGGGAACGCCGATACGGGCAAACAGCAGCCGGAGGTAATCGTAGATCTCAGTAATGGTCCCCACCGTCGACCGCGGATTTTTCGGGGTGCCCTTCTGCTCAATCGAAATCGCCGGCGACAGCCCTTCAATGAGGTCCACGTCCGGTTTCTCCATCAGGCCGAGAAACTGGCGGGCGTAGGCCGAGAGGGATTCCACGTACCGGCGCTGACCTTCGGCGTAGATGGTGTCAAAAGCCAGGGAGCTTTTTCCTGAACCGGACAGCCCCGTAATCACGGTGAGCGAGTTGCGCGGAATCGTGACGTCGATGTTCTTGAGATTATGCTCGCGGGCCCCCTTTATGTACAGGCACAGTTCGTTGGTTTCGTTGCGGCCGGCGTGTTTCATGGTTTCCCCGCCAAAACGGTAACCCGTAGTATAGCCAAGACCGGCTCACAGATAAAGGGCAAATCGGTGATGGAGGGTCGCTTTCTTGGCGGCAGGCAGGGTACCGTTCAGGCGCCGTTCCCGGGAACGGCGCGGGCCGGTGAAAGCGCTTGACAGGGTTTTTCGCCCCCCTACATTGTGGGCACCATGCGTGACCCTCACCAGGAATTCTTCGACGGTCTGGCGGCCGAGTGGGATCTCCAGTTCACTGCCGAGGATCTCGAACGATTGTCCCACATTGTTGGCATGCTTGACCTTGAGGAGGGGATGGACGTTCTGGACCTGGGTTGCGGGACCGGTGTTCTTTTTGACCTGGTGCGCCGCCGGATCGGAGCCGACGGTACCGTTACCGGTGTAGACTTCTCGATTCAGATGGCCAGGGTGGCCCATCGCAACTTCTCGTTTGCCAATGTCAACGTAGTTGATGCCGATGCTTCGGCGTTGCCTTTCGGAGATTCCACGTTTGACCTGAGTATTTCTTTTTCAGCTTTTGCGCATTTCGCCAATCAGCAGAGGGCGCTGCTTGAAGCCAGGCGGGTCCTCAAACCCGGCGCCAGGTTTCATATCATCCACCTGATTTCGTCAAAGGAGCTTTCCGATCTGCATCGACAGATCGGTGGGGCCGTTGCGCATGACGCCCTGCCGGAACGGGAAGAGATGGACCGAATGTTCAACGCCAGCAGCTTCACCGATGTCAGGATAGAGGACCACCCCGGGCTTTATCTGGCCTCAGCCATGGTTGGCCAGGTCTGATTCTGACGGCCCGCAGCACAACCGTGTCTCCATATTCAACATCCTCGCGCGCTCTGTGGCTCACCCACAGTGCTCTGTACCTGGCCCTGGCGTTGGTGCTGCCGGTCGGATTCCACGCCCTTGGCCTGGGAGGTCGCATATTCCTGCCCATGCACATAACGGTCCTGTTGGCCGGCTTCCTGGCCGGCCCTGCGAGCGGTCTGGTCGTGGGTCTCCTTGCCCCCGGTCTCTCCCATCTTGTTACCGGCATGCCGCCGTCGTATGCCGTGCCCCTGATGTCACTGGAACTGCCGGTGTACGGTCTCATAGCAGGCCTGGCCTACATCCGCCTGGGGCTGAATGTCTACATCGCGCTCCTGATTGCCATCGTCTTCGGGCGCGTAATGTTCGGGATCGGGATGCTCCTGTTGGGGCTGTTTATGGAATTACCTTACAGCGTGGCCTTCTTCTTTTCGTCCGCCGGTCCGATCGTCACCGGACTGCCCGGGCTGGCTATTCAAATCGTTATTGTCCCGGTGCTGGTGGCGGCCGTAAGGCGGCGCCGCTCCGACCGGTGAAGGGCGGGGCCGTTCTGGGGCGGGATCAGCTGACGGTGACGTCCCGCGTGCGGTTGTCCTACCCCTGAAAGCCGGCCGCCTGATGAGAGCCGTCGCAGTACGGTTTGTTTTTCGAGTGTCCGCAACGGCACAGGGCGAACTTGCCCTTCTTCGTTTCCGTGCTTTCGTCAGGCCTGGAAATCTCCGCCTCTTCGCACTCCACAAACGCCGGGCCGTTCCGGATCAGTTTGATTTTGATTTTTCCTGGGTCCATGAGAATCCTCTTGTGTCGGCGGCAGTATATGTCTTCCCAACAGCGCCGTCAACCGGCAAGGAGGATCTCAAAGTCCGATGGTGGCGTCTGTGGTTGGCCCTGCCTTACCGACATGCGGACCGGCCCGCGAGATTGCGCGGAACCTGCCGCCGTGGCTGAGACAGTATTGGGGGTTTCAGTCCTGCGAAGGACCGGGCGATCAGAGCAACGTGTTGAGCAGCTTCTCGATATCGGACATCATCAACGGTTTGCCCAGGAAGCCGTCCGGTTTCAGATATCCTGCCTGGGACTGCAATTCGTTGACGGAGTACCCCGATATGAGTACCACGGGTAGTTTCGGGTACCGGTTCTTGACCTCCTGGACAAGCTCCATTCCGCTCATGTTGGGCATGCGCATATCCGTGATTACCATTGAAAAGGCCCCCTTTTCAAGCTCTTGGAGTGCCTGGGCTCCTCCAGAGGCGCGAACGGATTCGTAATCAAAGACCTCGAGCATTTCCGATAGCAAAGAGGACATGTTTGGATTGTCGTCAACGATGAGAATCTTCTTGCCCACAACTGTACCTCCAGTCCGGGTATCGGCAGAAAATCGGCGAAACTGAACTACTTCCTGCCCCGGAGGTACAGGTTGGAGGCCGCGATGATCTCGGCTTTCAGCTCGTCGATTCCGGTACGTTCCGTTGCGGATACGGCGAACTGCCTGGCCCCGTCAAGCGGCGGCGGGAGAAAATCGGGAGTAACGTCTATCTTATTGTAGATCATGATGTACGGGATGGCACTGGCCCCGATCTCTTCGAGTACCTCGTGAGTTTGCCTGATTTGGTCTTCGAATCGTTCGTCAGAGCAGTCGACGCAATGCAACAGCAGGTTGGCCAGGTTCACTTCCTCCAGCGTCGACTTGAAGGATTCGACCAGTTGGTGCGGCAGTTTCTTGATGAAGCCGACCGTGTCCGAGAACACGACCCGGCAGGGGTAACCCGACGACATAATCCGAGTCGTGGAGTCAAGGGTCGTAAACAGCTTGTCTTCGATTCGGACGTTGGCCCGGGTAAGCAGATTGAACAGCGTCGATTTGCCTGCGTTCGTGTAGCCGACCAGGGCCACCTTGAACAACTCCTGTCGCCTTTTGCGCTGGATCGCCCGCTGGGTGTTAAGCCGGACGAGCTTATCCTTGAGGTAGGCGATCTTCTTTCTGACCCGGCGGCGGTCGATCTCCAACTGCGTCTCACCGGGTCCCTTCGCTCCGATACCACCGTATTGCCGGGAGAAGTGAACCCAGGCGCCCGTCAGTCGCGGCAGCGTGTATTCCAGTTGCGCCAGCTCTACCTGTAGTCTGGCCTCGGCGGTTCTGGCCCGCGTCGCGAATATGTCCAGGATGAGAATCGGCCGGTCGATCACTTTGGCCTCGAGTTCACGCTCGAGGTTGCGCTGCTGAGCAGGCGACAGCGGATCATCGAAAACAACGCAGTTGCCTCCGATATCCTCAAGTTGCTCCCTGAGCTCCCGTACCAACCCCTTCCCGATGTAGAAAGCCGCGTCCGGTCTCGGCCTTGTCTGGACGCGCGTGGCAGCGACAGTTCCGCCGGCTGACAGGGTCAACAGAGCGAGCTCCTGCAGGGAATCCGCTACTTCGCTGCGTTTCCTGGAATTGCGCGCCAGACCTACCAGGATTGCCCGTTCCGATTCGGGCTTGCCGTATTCGATACTCATCTCTCTAAAGATAAGCCCATCTGGCGGCTTTTCCAATCCGATAGTGCGTCGGCGGGGGGGGGCGGACCCGCAGTCAGCTTGCCTTGAGACATGCCGATAACCGGTGTATGCCACAGATTGAGAAGACCATAAATACCGAGGGGCATCTGATCGACTCCGGCCTGATGAGCCGGATATTCGATGCCATCATAGCGGACGGCGGCAACTTCGAGGTTCTCGATTTCCAGATAGGCCGAAACAACCAGGAGTTCTCGCGGGCGTCACTGAGAGTGAGCAACGATGATCCGTTGGCCATGAACACCATCCTTCTCAAGCTGTCTGCTCTCGGCTGCCAGATCGACGTCGATGAAGAGGTGGCTCTCAGGGAGGCCCCTGTCGACGGCGTCGTCCCGCCCGATTTTTACAGCACTACGAACTACCAGACTTCCGTCAGGGTTGACGGCCGCTGGGTGCCGGTGCAGGGTATCCGGATGGACGGTGTCGTTGTCGTCGGTGACTCCGGCGCGGTGGTGAAGAAGTTCCGCGACGTGCGCCGGGGTGACCGGATCGTCTGCGGGCTGTCGGGCGTCAGGGTGAGACCGGACTACGTGGAGCGCGACCGTGCCGGCTTTGCCTTCATGTCGGGTGAAGTTTCGTCTGAGCGCAAAGTGCGCCTGGTGGTCGACCGCGTGGCCGAACTGATCAGGGACGGAGCCGGCAAGGTGGTTTGCGTGGCCGGACCGGTCGCCGTGCACACGGGCGGTTCCGGCAACCTCGCCGACCTCATCCGCCACGGGTACATCCACGCGCTGCTGGCCGGTAACGCCATCGCGGTGCACGACGTCGAGCTGGCCCTGTACGGCACTTCCTTGGGCATCGATCTGGCCACCGGCAGCCCGGTCGAGACGGGCCACCGCAACCACCTGCGCGCGATCAACGAGGTGTGCCGTGCCGGATCACTGGCGGAGATGGTCAGGCAGGGAACACTGCAAAGCGGCGTCATGCACGCGGTCATTCAAACCGGAATCCCTTTCTGCCTGGCGGGGTCGCTTCGGGACGACGGTCCGCTGCCGGATACCGTCACTGACATGAACGAGGCGCAGGACCGGCACGCCCGCATTCTCGAGGGCGCCGGCATCGTGCTGATGCTCTCATCTATGCTGCATTCGATTGCCGTCGGCAACATGATCCCGGCGGAGGTCCTGACCATCTGCGTCGACATCAATCCTGCCGTCGTCACTAAGCTGAGGGATCGCGGTTCCCACCAGACCATCGGCGTTGTCACCGACGTCGGCCTGTTCCTGCACCTGCTCGCCGATCGGCTGCTGAAAAGCTGAGGCCGGCCAGAAGAGCCTGGCGCGGCCCGGCGACAAGCGGCTTTATCTCTTCTTCACCTTGTCCTTTGACAGCACGCTGAAGAATTCGTTGAAGATCAGCTCCTTCGGCTCGGTCGGGAACGGTCCCAGCGTGAACCGGTCGGTCGGGCCGGACACCTCACGGCGAACGTAGCTCGACCCGCCGTCGACGTCCTGGACGCGCATGATAATCGGCATCCTGAACTCGGGGCCGACGCCGTCGGTGGCGACGTCCACACTGATTCCGTACCCGTCCTCTCCCCCGTCGATGCTGTACTCGACCTTGTACTCGGGGAGGTTTCGCCCGTACAGCCAGTGATGGAAGAACCAGTCGAGGGATCCGCCGTAGGCTTGCTCGGCGAGGTCAACGACGTCGCGATTCGTAAAGTCCCGGCCGTTGGCCAGACCGGAGAGGGTACGGATGAACTCCAGGAAGGTACGGTCGGAGCGCGTCTCGAGGTCGTACATGAGATACCGGAGCATGTGCAGGATCCAGGCGCCCTTGGCCGTGCGGTTGTTGGAATGCATGCGCCTGCCGGAAGCGAGGGGAAGGTCGTCGTTGTTCTCGACCTCAGTGTAAACGTAGTTGCGGCGCCTGCCCATCTCGCCGAAAAACACGTCGTAGCCCATCGCGTCGCCGACATACATCAGGCTCAGGTAATCCGGTACGGCATCAAGAACCCAGTACTCCCGGTCGGTCACCGGACGGGCCAGGGGTCCGAACCATTGCCGGGCAGCGGCCTTACCGGCTACCATGTGTATCCCCCCGGTTTCGTCCTGCAGGCACTGTACCTGAGATACCTCCATCAGGCCCGGCATGGCCAGGGTGCTTTCAGGGTAGACGAATACCTGGAAGGTGGCCGGCGGCATGCCGAGACGTCCGGTCACGAAATTGAACGCGCCGAGAACGGCGGGACGATAGATCTCGTCGGGTATGAAGCACCGGTTGCGACTCTTGCTGAGGTGGCCCGACTTGACGAAGTTGACCGAGATGCCTATGTCGCTGACCTCCGGGATAGTATCAAAACCGGCGGCGTACGGCTGGAACTGGAAGTTGGTGTACGGCTCTGCCGGGGCTACCTCGAACTCCATGCGTCCCCCGCCGACGTCGGTCAGTTCCCCCATTGCCGGCATGATGTAGTTGTATCCCTTGGGCACGTTGAAAGTCAGATGGACGGGCGCCGGAGACTGGTCCGCGACGAACGGCAACGGAATGCCGTAGTCCTTTCCATGATACCACAACCGAAAGACAATGGTGTCTCCCTTGAAAACGTACTGCGGCAGAATGACACCGATAAACGTGAAATCGCCGCGCCGGTGGTAATCCACCGGCCGGCCCTGGTAGTGCATGGAGTCAAGCTTCAAATTGTAATGCAGAAACAGGGAAACAAAGCGCAGGCTGTCGGCAGTGACACTGAGTTCGATGTCCGCCTCCGCTTCATCAACCAGCTTGCCGTCGAGCCCGGCCATGGTCAGCCTCGCCTCGCGGCGCAGCATGGTCGTTGGAAACTGAACGTCCGAAACCCGGGAGTCCTCGGTAATCCCGCGTTCCATGCGTTGCAGGACGGCACCATCGGTCAGGACTACGTCACCGCCCTCGTGTTCGTAGGCTATGATGACCTGCTCCGGGCGATTGGGATCGTATGAAAAAACGTAGCGGTCGAAGTCGGCCCAGAAGTAGCCGTCCTCGCCGCGCTCGTAATGTGATCGAAGGAGTTGGAAGAGGTTGTCGTAGGCGTGCATAACCACCGGCTTGAAGAAGAATTCCCCCTGCTTGGAATTCTCAAAATCACGCCACGGAAGTCCCGTCGGCTCGAACGCGAATCGCTCGCGCACCTTTAGGTCGAAATCGTCGGCCATGTGTATGAAGCAGACGCTGAAGTCCTGGTTGACGGCGCTGTCGCCCGAGCAGAAAAGCAACGATTGCCGTTCGGTGTGGACCGGCACGTCCATGCGGGCGTTTCCTTCACCCACGAAGATGGCGGTCGTCGGCCGGCCCTGGACGTGCCGAAGAAGATACAGCTTGCCCTTGGTGAAGGTGAACGTGGCAATGTCCTTTTGGTATACGAAATCACTGATTTCGGCCAGTTCAGCCGGCGGTTTCCGCTGCAGATCCGTCAACAGCCGGTCGTAGTTCGCCGTGAACTCCTCGAAGAAGCCTGACTGGCCGTTGACGGCCGCGGCCAGCGCTGCCCAGGCGAGCGTCAGCCCGCATACGATCCAAATCTGCCTTTTCATAATGTCTCCTCAGTAATCAGCAGCAATGTTCTCAAAAAGACGCACCTACAGGGGTTTCGTGCATTACGTCGTGCGCTCCACGCAGCCGTCCAGGACCTCGATGATCCGTTTGAGTTTGGCCTCCATGTCGCGGTTCGCACGGATGAAGTGATAATCCGGGTGACCCTTCCAAACCTCTCGAATCGCCTGCTCGATCGCCAGCGCATCGTCGATCGGTTCCCGTCGAACTTCGTCCCCCGAGTAGTACTCTTCGCCCAGGGCCGCCGAACTTTCCAGCTGAATGACCGAGGTGTATCGCGCGTACTCGGCGGCGAGAGTGGTGCCGACGTCGTCCCGCGTCTCGGGATGGAACGCAAACGCGTCGGCGGTACCGCGGTCGGTGATGAACGGTTTATCCTTGAGGGCCGACTCCCGGGCGACCTGCCGGTGGTAGATAGCGACATGGAACGCGGCCCGGTCGGCCCGATAAGCCGGGTTTTCCCGAAGCAACTTCCTCGCAAGCTCCTCCAGGAAGACAAAATCACCGAAACGAGGATCGGCCTGAAGCCGGTTCATGAGTTCAGTCTTCCCGGATCCGGGAGCCCCGGTTATGACTATGCGTATGGGCATAAGTGTTCACAACAATCTATTTTGGCCCTGCCGGAGTGTCAAGTTACGAATAGGTTGAGTTGGTGCCGTTTTTTGAGTATCATAAACGTCCGGAGCACGGCAGTGGACATCGAAGCGATCCAAGCATACCTGGTGGAACACGACCTGGACGGCTGGCTGATGGCCGATTTCCACGGCCGCAATGACATCGCCGTGAGCATGCTGCGGCTCGGCGGTGTCCTGACGCGGCGTTCTTTCTATTTCATCCCTGACCGGGGTGAACCGGTTGCGCTGGTCCATGCGGTCGAAACGGGGAAGTTTCGCGGCCTGTCCGGCCGTGTTATCATCTACTCGGGGTACGGGCAACTTGAACACGAGTTGCAATCCATCCTTGACCGGAAGGCGAGAATCGCCATGGAGTATTCTCCGAGCGGTCGTCTTCCCTACGTCGGTTTGGTCGACGCCGGCACCGTGGAACTGGTCCGTCGGCTGGGCGTACAGATAGAGTCGTCAGCCGATCTGGTAGCCTCGTTCCAGGCGCGCCTCACCCCCGAGCAGGTGGCGGCTCACCGCATCGCCGCCCGCAACCTGGTAGAGATCAAGGACACGGCCTTCTCGTACGTTGCCGAGGCCGTGCGCGCCGGAAAGTCCATTACCGAGCACGACGTTTGCTCCTTCATCAAGGAACGTTTCGCCGAGTATGACATGCATACTGCCTCCGGGCCGATCTGTGCCGTGGACGGACACGCCGGCGATCCGCACTACGAGCCGACCGCAGAACATTGCGCCGGCATCGGCCCCGGGCAGCTCGTGCTTATCGACATGTGGGCACGAATCAATACCGAACTGTCGGTCTATGCGGACATCACGTGGATGGCCTATACGGGTGCACGGCAGGACGTGCCGTCGAAGTTCCAGGACATCTTCTCCGTCCTCAGGCGCGCGCGCGACGCCGCGGTGGCGTTCCTGAGCAAAAATCTCGTCGCGCGGCCCGTCCTCGGCTGCGAAGTGGATGACGTTTGCCGGGGCGTGATCGAGGCCGCCGGCTACGGCCGGTACTTCACGCACCGCACCGGCCACTCGATCACCACTTCCGAGCATGGTTCGGGTCCGAACATTGACAACCTCGAAACGGAGGATCGACGAAAACTCCAGCGGGGGCATCTCTTTTCGATCGAGCCCGGCATTTACATGACGGACTGCGGGTTCCGGACGGAGATAAACGTGCTCGTCAGTCACGAGGGCTGCGAGGTGACAACGCTGCCCCTGCAGCACGACATCCTTCCCCTGCTCTGAGATGTACGTCACCGACGAGATGATCAGGCGCATGGAGCGCCTCTATGGGGTCCCCGGCCGTGCCTCGTTCGCTTTCGAGGTCTCCCGGCGGGAGTTCGACCGCATCCGGTTTTCGCAACGCAACGGCCGCAATCATGACGTCACTCTCTACATAAGAAAGGGCGACAGGCTGGCTGTGAATGCAAAGCCGTTTTATCCCCCGGGGCTCTACCGGGCGCCGTCCGGCGGCCTGGAACCGGGAGAAGATTTCCATGACGGCATTCGCCGCGAGGTCACCGAAGAGGTGGGCTGCGAAATCCGGCTTGACCGCTTTGTGCTGCGCACTGCGGCGACGTTCACTCACGGTGACGAGCACATTGACTGGAGGTCATTCGTGTTCACGGCTGATTACGTCCGGGGTGACTTTCGGTTCACGGACACCCGCGAGATCGCAGAAGTCCGGCTTGCACGCTGGGCTGACTTTGACACCTTCGGCAGGATCATGCGTCAAAGCGACGTAGGCGGCTTGCACTACCGGGCGGCGCTGCACGAAGAGGTTGAAAGACTCGTTTGCGGGGACCGCAAGTGAGCTCCCGGCTTCTCAAGCAGTCTCTGCTGGCGGCGTCGGCCGTTACCATCGTTGCGGGCATACTCGGCCGGCTGTTCGGCTACACCCGCGAGGCGATCGTGGCGGGTTATTTCGGCACCAGCGGGACGTTCGACACCTTCATTCTGGCCTCCACGGTGCCGGAATTCGTGGCCGGCATTCTGTTCGCCGCGATACCGACCGCCGTCGTCCCGTGGCTGAATTCCGTCTGCAAATCGTCGCCCGAACAGGAAGCGTCACTCTTCCGGCGGGGGCTGGCCGTGTTCGGGATTGTCTTCGGCTCGCTCGCTGTTCTTATCTTCATCTTCCGGGCGCTGATCCTTCAGTGGCTGGCGCCCTTTCTCGGAGCGGATCAAACGGCTCTGGGCGTGTCCCTGATGGGGATTCTGGCCTGGACAGTGTTCTTTCGCGGGCTCGAGGCCTACTTCCGGGGCTGGCTTTACGGCAAGAAGCACTTTGTCATTCCCTCGATCTCCCCGTTTGTAATGAACGCGGCCGTCGTGGGTTGCGTTCTGCTGCTGTACGGCAGACTGGACATCCAGGCTCTGGCCATCGGCTGGCTGGCCGGAGCGGTGATGTTGTTTTGCGTCAACGGCGCCTTCGTGCTGACCCTGCTCGGGCCGTCCCAGCCGGCGAGCCGTGCCGGAGTTCACGTTTCTGCGTTGCTGAGGCTCGCCCTGGCCGTAGCCGTCATCGAGTCGGTCTCTCTGGCCTATCCGGCGGTGGATCGGTTCCTTGCGGCCAGGTATCTCGGAGAGGGTCAGATTGCCGCCCTGAGATACGCGGTGTTTCTCACTCAACTGGCCCCGGGAATACTCGTGGTTACGTTCTCGCTGGCCGCTTTTCCGTGGATAACCGAGATGTCCGCACCCTCGCAGCAGGACAGGTTGCGGGAATTGTACCGGCACTCCGTGCGGGCGATATTGTCCGTCATGGTTCTCGTGGCGGCCGCGATGGTTCTGTTCTCTCAAGACATTGTCAGAATCGCATTTCAGCGCGGCGCGTTTGACGCGGCATCATCGCACCTGACGGCCACTGCCTTCCGCTACTATGCCCTCGGGATCCTTCTGTATTCAGTGTACATTTACCAGATGCGGTTTTACTACGCCCGCCGGGCTATGGTGCGTTTGGGGATGATACTCTTGTTCATGCTCCTGGTGAAAGTGGGGGCAAGCATGCTCCTGGTCCGCCCCCTCGAGCACGACGGCCTGGCCCTGGCCACGTCCGTGGCCTGGCTTGTCGGGTTCCTGGTCATGAGCGTAGACCTGGCCCGCACGTTCGGGCTTAAGGTGGCTCGAGAGGATACCCGACTGCTGGCTAGGCTGGTTCCGATTATCGCGCTGGTTGTTGTTTTCTGGGCAGCAGTTGGCCGCGCGTGGCCCGCGAACGATATGGCGCCGTTGCTGTGGCAGTTTCTCCGCCTGGCAGTCATTGCCGCTGCGGGCGCCGGTATATACTTCGGGCTGGGAGTCGCACTGGGAATACCTGAATCGCAGCGGATTGTCAGCTTCGTCAGGTCGCGCTTCGGCGGCGCCGGGGGGCCGGGGCGATGATCCTCTATCTTGAATTCCTCTCTGCCGGACGTCGCGGGGGAGAATTGTACCATCGTCACCTCCACTCCTTCCTGGCCTCCGGATACCCCGATCTGGTACCCGGGGAACTTGGCCCTCCCCCCGTGGAAACATCGTCCCGGCTGACGCGGGCCCGGTATGCCCGGGAACTGGTGCGACGAAATGCCCCACGGCTTGTGGTCAGTGACATCTCGTCTGCCGTGGTGAATCTACCGGCGGTTCGTCAGCTCAAGCGCGGCTCCGGGAAGCTGCTGCTGGTTGTCCAGAGCGCGCGGCCGTCACTGTCCAGCCGCACCTGGCTGAAGCGACGGCTGGTCCGCCGGGCCGAGAACTACCTTCTCAGAAACGCCGATATTGCCGTCACCAACAGTCGCTTCACTGCCGGCTTGGTGCGGAAGGCCGGGCGCCCCGACATACCGGTTATTGTGGCCAGTCCCGGCCTGGAGGTAAGCCGGTCGTGCGATTCCGGGCCTCGGACCGCCGACCGGGACGGCGTTGTCCGCCTCCTGTACGTCGGAGAATGCTCACGTATTAAGGGACTCATTTACCTGATCCGCGCGATGCCGCAGTTAGGCCGTGTGGACGTTGTCCTCGACGTTGCGGGCGGCACGGAGCAGGAACCGTATCATATGCGCGCGATCCAGGCCCTCATCGACCGTCTCGGACTCCGGCAACGGGTTACTTTCCAAGGCTTTGTCGACCGCGAGCGGCTCCATGATCTCTACCGGCGGAGTTCCCTGCTCGTGATGCCGTCGCTGTCCGAGGGCTACGGCATGGCGCTGGCTGAGGCACTTTGTTTCGGCCTGCCGGCGGTAGTCACAAGGGTCGGAGCCGTCCCGGAGATGGTGACCGACGGCCTGACGGCGATCGTGGTGCCTCCCGCCGACGCGCCGGCTCTGGCCGGAGCCATTGACACACTTCTGAACGACCCGGAGCTTTACCGGACGATCAGCCAGGCTGGTCAGAAGCGGGCGCAAAGCCTGTCCACGTGGGCAGACTTTTCCTCTACGCTGGAACAGGAACTCCTGCCGCACGTGGACCCGATCTTAGGTGGCGCTCGGACGTAGGGGCGCGACGAGACTGCGGCGAGGCCGGACAAGCGTTTGAAAAGCCGGGAACGAACCGGGTCATGTGCGTTGTTATGGTCCTGGCGCTCCGGCAGGCGATCGGGCACGGGGATGTCTATAATTCCCTTGACCGTATGGTTTATTTGGGTATATTGTCGGGCTAATTTAGCAACAGGGAAAACGATGAAGAGAACGTTTCAGCCGTCAAACCGCAAGCGGTTAAATGACCACGGTTTTCGCAAGCGCATGGCGACCAAGGGTGGTCGTCGGGTGCTGGCGCGACGTCGAGCCAAGGGAAGGAAGAGACTGGCGGTAGTTATTGCCCGAAAGCGGTAAACTCCCCCGAAGCTGCAGCCTGAAAAGTCGGTCGGAAATCTCCGAGATTTTGAAAAACGGCCGTCGCTTACCGGGGAATTGTTTTGCAGTTGTGTGGCAGCCCTCGGACCGCTTTAAGTTTGCGGTTCTGCTTTCCCGCCGTCACGGGCCGGCCATCCGCCGAAACCGGATTAAACGGCTGTTTCGCGAGGCAATTCGCCTGTCTAGGACGCGGCTGACGCGGTCCGTGAAGATGGTGGTTTTCCCTGAAGTGACCGACGAGGAACCGGAACTGAACCGGATCAGAACCGATGTCTGCCGGGTTTTTCAAGAGCTTAGCGCTGAGTGACAGATCAGTCTCGCTGCTTGTGGCCTATCCGCTTATCGCTGCAATCTACGTCTATCGCTGGACGTTTTCGCCGCTGATCGGTAACAGTTGCCGTTTCTGGCCCACCTGCTCTCTCTACGCCCAGCAGGCTCTTCGAAAACACGGGGCATTTCGCGGCAGCCTGATGACCGTCAAGCGTCTGCTGCGGTGCCACCCGTGGCATGAAGGTGGGTACGATCCGGTTGAGTAAGCGTGGTTGCACCGAGGGACGGGAATCTCCGAACTGACAAGGAAGCCTGCGTTGGACAAAAAGACTCTACCCATTGTCATACTGCTGGTGATCATTATCCTCTTCTACTGGCAGATCCTGCAGTTCTTCGGCTTCGTCGAGCCTGCCAAGGAAGCGGCCGAACCTCCCGCGGAGCTCGACACCACCTCGCAGCAGGCCCCCGCTCTGGAAGGGAGTCCGGAAAGCACCGCCAAGCCGCAGGTAGAAACGCCCGACGCCTTAGCACGGCCGCCGGCACAGGCTGAACAGGCGGTCACGCCCACTGCCAATACAGTTTCTGCGGACATCGTCATCATTAAAACGGCGAAGTACACGGCGGCACTCTCGACTTCGGGCGGCGGACCGTTGTCCATTGAGCTGCGTGAGTATGCATATCGAGACGGCCGCCCGATAGAAATGCTTCCCGGCGCAGTGGAGGCAACCCCGGACGCGAGGTTCTCCGATGACTCCTTTAGCACTTCGTCGCTGCACTACCGGTCAAGCCTCGAGCCGCGCACCTACGACGTCGCCGGCGCGCCCCTGGAACTTGCCTATACCTACCGCTCGGCCGAGGGTGGAGAGATAGTCAAAACGTACGTATTCTATCCGGATCAGTACCATTTCGACCTGCGTCTCCAGGTGAACCACAATGAGACATTCGGCTTTGAACGCTTCTATACGCTGATGTGGAACACGTCCCTGGGCGTCACGGAGCCGGACACAGAGACGGACTACGGTGCGATGGAAGCGGTGGCTATGCAGTCCGGTTCGCGCGTGAAACTTGATGACTTCGACGACGGACTTCTCAACCAGCGCGCCGACGGCAGTGCCGCCTGGGCAGGCCTGAGAGCGAAGTACTTCGCCGCCGTCATGATTCCGCAGGACAGGGAAGCTGAGGCGGTCGTGGCCCAGGGCAGAAAACTGCAGGTCGAGACTCGCAACGGTCAGGTCGAGGGACGGGAGATTATCGCCGGCATGAGAATGCAGGTCGGAGCGGCCACCAGCATCGACGATAACTTCAGGGTGTTTGTCGGGCCGCTTGATTACACTCTCATGTCACGCTACGGAGTGGGGCTGGAGGACATGCTGGGGATCGGGACCACGCCGGTCGTCGGGTGGATCATCAAGCCGTTCGCCATCGCCATCATCTGGCTGCTTCCGAGAATGTACTCGGTTGTCGCCAACTACGGGTTCGTGATCATCCTCTTCGCGCTCCTCGTCAAAATAATTACACTGCCCCTTTCCATGAAGTCGTTCAAGTCGATGAACGCCATGAAAGAACTGCAACCGAAGATTGAGCAGCTCAAGGAGAAGTACAAGAAGAACCCGCAGGCCCTGAACAAGGAAATGATGTCGCTGTACAAGAAGCACGGTGTGAATCCGGTCTCCGGTTGCCTGCCGATCCTGCCCCAGATGCCGCTCTTTTTCGCTCTGTTCTCCGTGTTCCGTTCGACGATTCTCTTGCGGGACGCTCCTTTTGTCTGGTTCATCAGCGACCTGTCCAGAGGAGCCACCGGCCCGACGGATCCCTATATCATTCTGGTCGTACTGATGGTCGCGACGCAGTTTATTTCGCAGAAGCTGACGATGGCCACGAATCAGCAGAACAAGATGTTTCTCTATATCATGCCCGTGTTCATGGGTTTCATTTTCTACCGGTTTGCCGCCGGTCTAGTGCTGTACTGGACGTGCTTTTCCTTCTTTTCCCTGCTCGACTATGTGGTGTTCAAGCGCAGGAAGGCCACTGCGGTTCGCGCGGCGTGAACGATGTGCCCGAGAAAAAAGAAGTCCTTCCCTGATAATGACACGATCGCAGCCGTTATAACTCCTCCCGGAGAGGGGGGCGTCGCCGCACTGCGCCTGGCCGGGAGGAAAAGCAGGGCGCTTCTTGAAAAGTTCTTTGTCGGTTCCCGCGGGCCCGTGACCTTCAAGCCGTTTACCATGCGCTACGGCACGTTCGTCACGGCCGAGGGTGAGACGCTTGACGAGGTTACGGCCGTGTATATGCCGGCCGGCAAGTCGTACACCGGTCGGGAACAGGTCGAGATTTTCTGCCACGGAGGCCGCCAGATCGTGCGGATGATACTCAGGGTCCTGATCGAGGCCGGTGCCCGGCCGGCCGAACCGGGCGAGTTTACACGCCTGGCTTTTCTTAGCGGACGCATCGACCTGGCCAGGGCCGAGGCGGTGGCCGAGATTATCGCCGCAAACACCGAAACCTCGTTTCGAGCCGGCCGGGAGCATCTTCTCGGGGGATATTCGCAACATATCGAGGAAATCCGCAGCCGACTGGTTGGCCTGCTTGCCGAGGTCGAGGCCGGCATTGACTTTATAGAGGATGATATCGAACCGGCTGACCCGACCGACCTCGTGGCTGAAGTTGACGCCGTTCGTGAGAGAGTCAGCAGGCTGTTGGACACATACAAGGGCGGTCGCATCATCAACGAAGGATTACGCGTGGTGATCGGGGGTCGTCCGAACGTAGGTAAATCATCCCTATTTAATATGCTATTAAGACACGAGAGAGCACTGGTTTATCCGACCGCGGGAACGACCAGAGACTACCTCTCGGAGTGGATCGACGTGGACGGCGTGGCCGTGAACCTGATTGACACGGCCGGCCTGAGACAGGCCGGAGCCGCACTGGAGATGCAGGGTCAAACGCGAGCGCGGGAACTGATGAAAGGAGCGCATCTGGCACTCTGGGTAGTCGATCTTGCCAAACGGAACTGGAGAAAACTGCTGCAAGTGGATCTAAAGAGTCTGCCCAAAATACCTATCTTGTTAGTGGGAAACAAGATAGACATATCACCGCCTGCCTCTACGGAAACCTTTCGCGCCATGAGGGATGCCGTTGCTCTCTCCTGCCTGACGGCTGACGGCGTTGATCATCTGAAAGCCGGGCTGGCCGACCGCATTGATGTCATTATGCCGGATCTGACATCGGGGCTGGTGGTGACGTCGGCTCGTCACCAGCGAAAGCTCTCCCGGTCGCTGAAGAACCTCAAGAGCGCTCGCAGGAAGCTGGCCGGAAACGAGACACCGGAGCTGACTGCCTTTGACCTTCGGCAGGCGATTTCGGACCTTGACGAGATAACCGGACGGGTATATACGGAACAGGTTCTCGACAGTATATTCTCGCGATTCTGCATCGGCAAGTGATCCGCACTTCTCACCCGAGCGCTGATCGGATCGGGCAGTTCAACGGGAAAAAGCGTTTAGCTTCAGCCAGCGATTGTGTATATTTAACCTCCGTTTCACGTGAAACAGGCCGGTGGAAGCGTGAGATTGGGACAGATTCGATGCAGTTCACCGGCCAGGCGAGAGCAGTTCTGAGCAGATGAGAGTGACGGATTTCGACATTGTGGTCATTGGTGGCGGTCACGCCGGAGTCGAGGCCGCTCTTGCGGCCGTCCGCATGGGCAGCACTGCGGCTATCGTTACGATGGACGCACGAAAACTGGCCCTGATGTCCTGTAACCCGGCTGTCGGGGGCATAGGCAAGTCTCAGCTGGTTAAGGAGATCGACGCCCTGGGCGGGTTGATGGGCCAGGCCATTGATGCTACCGGCATCCAGTTCCGTCGCCTGAATCTCTCGCGCGGGCCGGCAGTCTGGTCAACAAGAGCGCAGGCTGACCGTCTGGCGTATAGTCGGTACGTGGTCGAGTACTGCGCCCGGCAAAAGAACCTTGACGTGCTCGAGGGCGAGGTCACCGACCTGATCGTCGCGGACGGCCAATTCACAGGCGTCCGAACCGCGGAAGGTACGATAGTAAGTTGCCGGGCGGCGATCATAGCCACCGGGACCTTCCTGGGCGGGCTCATTCATATCGGAAAGAAGAAAATCCGGTCTGGTCGCAACGGAGAAAGAGCCGCGTACAGGCTGTCAGAGTCGCTGCAAGAACACGGTTTCCGATTGGGCCGACTCAAGACCGGCACGCCGCCGCGCCTTGACGGTGACACTATCGACTGGTCCCGATGTCAGATCCAGCCGGGCGAGGTGCCCATTCCGTTTTTTTCCTGTCGTTCAAAACGCCGCAGTTTTGCCCAGACGCCGTGTCATTTGACTTATACTTCGTTGCGGACAAAAGAGATAATATCTGCGAACTTCCATCGGTCGCCCATCTTCTCCGGTCAGATAAGATCGATTGGGCCCAGATACTGCCCTTCCATCGAAGACAAGTTCTACCGATTCGCTGACAAGCTCAAGCATCACATCTTCCTCGAGCCTGAGGGTAACGGCACCAGCGAGATCTATCCCAACGGCTTTTCGACCGCTCTGCCCGAGGAAATCCAGCGGCGGGCTATCAGGACGGTGGTGGGCCTCGATCGGGCTGAGATCACAAGACCGGGGTATGCCATAGAGTATGACTACTGCCCGACTTACCAGATCAAGCCCTCGCTGGAGAGCCGACCCGTCGGCGGGCTGTTTCTGGCCGGCCAGATAAACGGCACCTCGGGATACGAAGAGGCTGCCGCCCAGGGACTCATGGCTGGCTGTAACGCTGTGCTATACATTAATAAGGAACCGCCCTTCATCCTGGACCGCTCTGAAGCCTATATCGGGGTTCTGGTAGATGATCTTGTAACGCACTCTATTACAGAGCCTTACAGAATGTTCACTTCGAGGGCGGAGTATCGTCTTGCCCTGCGTGAAGATAATGCCCGTGACAGGTTGTTCGAGCATGCGGAGCGTCTCGACCTGATCGACAGGAAGGAATATCTCGGTTTCCGCCGCCTGCAGGAGCTTACGGAAAGAGAAATGACCACCCTGAGAAAAACCACCGTGAGCGTCAGTGATCTGGGGGAAGTCGGCCGAAGGTTCACCAGGAAGGAAAAGGTCACCTTCGAAGCTCTTCTCAAGCAGCCCGGAGTGGGCATTCCCGAGTTGCTGCCTTTACTGATCGCTCATGACGGCCGGTTTTCCCGCGACCGGGAGGTTCTCGAACGTGCCGCGGTCCGGATCCGCTTTAAGGGGTATATCGACAAGCAGCAACGTGAGATAGACAAGTTCAAGAGGCTTGAAGCCGAGACTATTCCGGAAGATTTTGGCTGGAAGTCGCTGGGTGGTCTGAAGCGGGAAGCGCTGGAGAAGCTCGATCGTTACCGCCCGCGTTCACTGGGACAGGCCGGACGCATAGAGGGTGTCACGGCTGGCGACCTTGCCGTTCTCTCGGTACACCTGAAAAAACACAAGGCGCTTCGCTCATGATCCTGCGGAGCAGCCAGCTTACGTTCGATATCGAAGCCGTACTCCGGCAGCACGACCCCGCCTGTGCCCGTCATCGCTACTTTGCCGAGCTCATGAAAGAGAACGAGCGGCTGAACCTTGTTTCACGTGAAACATCGCCGCGCGATCTGGACCGGCTGATGGCCGAATCGCTTCTTCCACTGGCTGTTCTGTCGAGCCCGGTACAGCGGTATCTTGACATTGGCTCCGGCGGGGGTTTCCCGGCTGTCCCGTTTCTCATGTGCGGTGTCGTGGGTCCCCAGGCCGTGCTTGTGGAACGAACGCAAAAGAAAGCCGCCGCTCTGCGGCGCATCATGCTTGCCCTGGACCTTAAGGCCCACATCATGGCTTCCTCATTTGAGCAGACCGACTTCGCCGACCGGTTCGACCTGGTGACGGTGCGCCTGGTCAGGCTTACGCCGGCCCTTCTGGCTCGTATCCGCACGGTCCTCAGCTCAGGCGGACGGCTCGTGTACTATGCCACTCCCAAGTTTGAATGTGACGACGACCTTGTTCAGACGTTCACCTATTCCGCAGGTAACGCCCACACAGTCAAGAGCTTCACGGTGTTTAGCAAGGCATAGGGAGACCGCGAAGTTTTTGTTGCTTCACCGGTGCTCCCGGGATACTATGTGCTCACGGTCACGTCGAATAGCAAGGAGCGTTATTTGAATAAGATCATGGCCATTGCCAACCAGAAGGGTGGGGTGGGAAAAACAACCACGGCCGTCAACCTCAGTTCCTGTCTGGCGGCCGCAGAACAGCGCACGCTACTGGTTGACATGGATCCCCAGGCCAATTCAACCAGCGGCGTCGGCCTGGACAAGAACAACATAGACATATCAGTCTATGATGTGCTGATCGGGCACAAGGGTATCCGGGACGCAGTAAGGACAACAGAGCTCCAGTATCTCAACATTGTGCCGTCATCGATCTCGCTGGTGGGCGCCGAGGTCGAGATGATCAACCTGATGTCCCGTGAGATGCGGCTGAAGAAGGCTCTTGGCAGCATCGTCCAGGAGTACCAGTACATCATCATCGATTCCCCGCCGTCACTGGGGCTGCTTACCGTCAACACGCTGACGGCGGCAGACTCTGTCATCATACCCATTCAGTGTGAATACTACGCCCTGGAAGGGCTGGGTCAGTTAATGAACACCATACGACTGGTGCAGAGGCATCTGAACGCCAAACTGACGATCGAGGGCGTCCTTCTTACCATGTATGACGGCAGACTGAACCTTTCCAGGCAGGTGTCGGCGGAGGTGCGCAGGCACTTCGATGACAGAGTGTACGAGACGGTGATCGCACGCAACGTGCGTCTCTCCGAAGCGCCGTCGTTCGGCAAGCCGATTATCCTGTACGATATCCTGTCCACGGGGGCGGAGAACTACCTGGCCCTGACAAAGGAGGTGATGGCTTCGTGAGCAAAGTTGTACTCGGCAAGGGGCTCGACGCGTTGATTCCGGGCGGCGGCCCGGCCTCGGGCGAGCAGGCGAAATACAGAATGGTTACCGTTGATGAGATCGCCCCGAATCCCATGCAGCCCAGACACGATTTCGATGAAGAACGCCTCGCCGAACTCGCCGAATCGTTCAGGCAGAACGGCATACTCCAGCCGCTCATTGTCAAGAAGAACGCTTCGGGCTACGTCATCATCGCCGGGGAGCGTCGCTACCGTGCGGCTCGCATGGCCGATATGACAGAGGTCCCCGTGCTCGTAATGAACGACGTCGAGGACCATCGCATGCTGGAGCTGGCCTTGATCGAAAACATCCATCGCAAAGATCTTAACCCCATAGAAACGGCGCAGGCCTACCGGCGGTTGATCACTCAATGCGGCCTGACGCAGAACGAACTGGCGGTTCGTGTCGGCAAGAGCCGCGCGGCTATCGCCAACCAGATGAGGCTCCTGTCGCTGCCGGTGCCCATCCAGCGGATGATCTGCTCGGAGGAACTCACCGAGGGTCATGCCCGCGCCATCCTGGCTGTCGAAGGCGAAGCTAAGATGCTCGAACTGGCGCGGCAGATCGTGGCTGACCGGCTCAGCGTGCGGGAGGTGGAGCGGCAAACGCGCAGGAAGAAACGCGGCCGTCGTCTGCCGCGTCGGCCCAGCCCGGCGGTGGCTGAGATCGAGTCCCGACTCAAACAGATGCTGGCTACTTCGGTCAGGATCATTCCCGGAAGCAAGCGGGGCCGTATCGAGATTGAATACTACGGCGAGGATGATCTTGGCCGCCTGTGGGAGTTGTTGCGGAGGATCAGCCCATAATCATGGCGCGCGGCAAATACGTTACAGTCATGCTTGTGCCCGACGGCACCGACGCCCGCACGGGGTTCCGCATCCGCCGCTGGCTGCTCAAGACGATATTGATTACCATCGGCGCTATACTGGCCGGTATCGTTGTCTTCTTCCTTTTCTACGGTAAGGTTCTGACGCGTGCCGCCATAACCGAAGCCGTGATGAAAGAAAACGAGGACTTGCGCCGATACCGATACAAGGTAGGCTTGCTGGAACAGAACCTAGAGCAGGCGCGGGAAGTGGTCAGCAGGCTGGCCGGCATGGCGGGGATCGACTACGAGTTTCCCGAGCTGCCGAGTGATTCCACGATTTTCGCCCAGCTGGACAAGACCGGAAAAGCTATCGTGGCACGATCGACCACCCGCGACTGGACGTTGCCCGAAGGATTGCCGATACAAGGATTCATCACCCAGGAGTTCGAGGTTGAGGATCAGGATCACTTTCATCCCGGAGTGGACATCGTTTGCGCCGTCGGCACGCCCGTGCTGGCCACGGCCAGCGGGGTGGTTGCGTACGCCGACTACGATTCCACATATGGCCACATGGTGGTCCTGAAACACAGTGACAGCGTGGTCACGATCTATGGTCATAACAGCGAGCTGCTCGTTTTACCCGGCCAGGCAATCCTGGTGGGAAGCCGGATCGCGCTGTCCGGAAGCACGGGTAAATCGACGGCACCGCACCTGCACTATGAAATCAGGGTAAATGATGAACCTCTAAATCCGCTGGAAAACCTGTATGAAAAAAAATAACAACAGTGAGGTAGACCTTCATATGAACACGATTGTCGGAAAGGATACGATCATAACCGGTACCCTTGATATCAAGGGAGCCTTGCGCGTCGACGGCACGGTCAAGGGCAAGATTATTTGCTCCGACTGCGTGACGTTGGGTGCGACCGGTCACGTCGAGGCTGACATCGAGGCTAATACCGCCATTGTGGCCGGACACATGGTCGGGAATATCCAGACGTCCGAGAAGATCGAGTTGCAGGCCAAGTGCGAAATGGATGGCGACATTCAGACCAAGTCACTGGTGATCGAACAGGGGGCGGTCTTTTGCGGCGCCTGCAACATGAAGGACTCAAAGCCGGACCTGGGGTTCCTTCCCAAGCCGGCCGAGCAGCCCGAGCCGCTTGTGACGAGCAAGAAGAATCTGGAGTAATCCACAGTCTTTGCCGCTCTGTGGAAAAACCCGGGCCATTGTGGATAATAGCACAACTGTTTGTGCGGTCAAATCTTACGTGATTCGCATCCAAGACTGACCGGGTCGCTTATCCACATTCTCTCGTCCTGGTTAACTTTTTGTTCTGAAAAACGTTAGCAAGGCTGTGTTGATTGTTGAATTCCGTGCTGCCCCCTAAGTTGCTGTCTTACAGACAAATACGACAGCCGGATGGCTGTTCGGCGGTGGTCGCTCGTCCTCGGGGGCTTTTTAGCGGTCACGGCTGATGCTCGGCTTTGGAGCTTGCGCTCGGACGGCCTGCGTTAATATATTTACAGTCAATGAGATAGCAGGCTGTCTCGGGGCGTCAACGGATCCTGATAACATTTACTGCGCCCGAACAGCCGGCGAGTGATTCATCGGAGGATTTGATGTCATCTGTCGATTCCAGGTCTGACCTGAGTGCCGTCGAAGAGCTGCACGAGGTGTATCGCCAAATCAAGCAGGAAATCGCCAAGGTCATAATCGGCCAGGAGAAGGTCATCGAGCAATTGCTCATCTCCCTGTTGTCGTCCGGTCACTGTCTCCTGATCGGAGTCCCGGGTCTGGCCAAGACGTTGCTGATATCGACCCTGGCCCGGATTCTCAATCTCGAGTTCAATCGCATACAGTTTACGCCGGATCTGATGCCGTCGGATATCACCGGCACGGAAATCATCGAGGAGGACCACGCCAGCGGCAAGCGTCACTTTCGCTTTGTCAAGGGTCCGGTTTTCGCCAACATTATTCTGGCCGACGAGATCAACCGAACGCCTCCCAAGACGCAGGCGGCGCTCCTTCAGGCTATGCAGGAGCACGAGGTAACCGCGGCGGGCCAGACGTACAAGCTGGACGAACCGTTTTTTGTGCTGGCAACGCAGAATCCGATCGAGCAGGAAGGTACCTACCCCTTGCCGGAGGCGCAACTGGATCGCTTCATGTTTGATGTCATGGTTGACTATCCGGCTCCGAATGAAGAGCGCGAGATTGTCAAGACGACAACCGCCGTGCAGTCCTATGACCTGGACCGGGTGCTCTCGGCGGATCAGATCGTGCGGTTTCAGGAGCTTGTTCGACGGGTGCCCGTTTCGGATCACCTGGTGGAGTACGCGGTCAATCTCGTTCGCACCACCCGACCCCACGATCCGGCCGCCCCTGAATTCGTAAAGAACTGGGTCAACTGGGGTGCCGGCCCGAGAGCCTCTCAGTATCTTATCCTTGCCGCCAAGACGCGCGCTATCCTCGACGGCCGCCCGACGCCGGGCCCTGACGACGTCCGTTTTGCCGCTTACCCCGTTCTTCGCCACCGCATCGTCACTTCGTTTAACGCCGAGGCCGACGGTGTGGACAGCATGGAGTTAATTCGCCGCATCCTTGATGCCATCAGCGTGCCGACCGCCGCATGAGTCGAGGCAAGGCATTCAGAAGCGGCATTCAAGTTCAGGATGGAAAGCGAGGCCATGATTAACGGGTTACGTCTTGCAGCTCTTCCCGGCTACGCCAGGTTGTTCGTAGCCTTGTTCACGGCCCTTGTGTTGTGTGTTGTACTTTCGGCGGTGTGGCTGTTCATGGCCGACGAGGGACGGGAGGGATGGAATTGTTATCGGGCTGACACGACCGAAGTAGATGAGGCGGAGATCGCCGACGACATAGACGAGATCGAGTCCGACAGTGCCTCCGTGCGGGCGCCGATCTGGGATACGGAACATGCCGGTGAGGACCAGCCGTTCGACAGCTCTGAACTTCAGGCCGTGCTTGAATATGCGACCTTACCCGAGGCCGATGAGTCGGACGAAGGCGGAGAAAACGCAGTGATGGACGATGTCCGCCTTGCTCACGCGCGTGCCGGTCGTCTGACCCTGCTGTTTTTCGGTGTTGGCCTGGTCTATCTGTTTTCATCGGCCGGCGCCGGGACCAAGAAAGTCGTGTACTGGGTTTTCGGCCTGTCCATCCCGGTGTACGCCGCAGGACTGAGCGCCCGGCAGGTTCACTGGATATTCGACGCCGCGCTCGCGGTGAGCGGCGCCGCGATTCTCCTGGTCATTCTGTATATGGCAGTGCGCATCTTCAGGGATCTCGCCTCAAAGGGCGCGATGTAGCCATGCCGGCCGATTACCGCCAATACCTGCAGCCGGAGACGGTTTCCAAACTCAAGGGGATGGAACTGCGCGCCCGGATGGTCGTGGAAGGCTTCATCGCCGGTCTGCACAAGTCACCGTACCACGGGTTTTCCGTCGAGTTTGCCGACTACCGCCAGTACATGCCGGGCGACAACATCCGGGATATCGACTGGAAGGTCTACGCGAAAACGGACCGCCACTACATCAAGCAGTACGAGGAAGAGACCAATCTGAAAGCCTACCTGCTGCTGGATTGTTCGGCGTCGATGGCCTACCGTTCGGGGGATCGCATGGCCAAGCTCGACTACGCCGGTCTGGTTTGCGGCGCCCTGTCGTACATGATGCTTCGCCAGCGCGACGCGGTGGGGCTGGTCACGTTTGATGAGCGCATCCGTCGCTACATCCCTCCCCGGTCGAAATCCGGCCACCTGCACGTGCTGCTGAGCGAAGTGGCCAACCAGCGGCCGACCGATCGGACGAACGTGGCCGCCGCCCTGCACGAAATGGCTGAACGCATCAAGCGGCGCGGGCTCGTGATTGTCCTGTCTGATCTGCTTGACGACGCCGGGGAGATCATCTCGGGGCTCAGGCATTTCCGGTACAACCGGCACGAGGTCATCGTTTTTCACATCCTCGATCCTCGTGAACGCGATTTCAGGTTCGGCGGCGAAGCCGTCTTCAGGGACATGGAAACCGGTGAGGAACTGTCGACCTCGCCGTACCAGATCAGGAAACACTACGCCCGTCGGGTCAGGGAGTTCACGGACGAAATCGCCGGCGCCTGCCGGCAGTCGAACATCGACTTTCACCCCATCGACACGGGCACGCCGTTCGACAAGGCGCTGTATGCGTTTCTGGCCAAACGGGAGCGGTTGTACTGAGGCCCCGTTCTCCCGCGACTACGGTACGTGATCAATGAACGCTGTGTCTACTTGCCTTCCGTGAAGAACTGCGCCACCCTGGAAGCATACTCGGACAGTGCCGCCATGTCGTCTTCCGAGGGGACCAGGCGCGCCCGGTAGTTCTCTTCGAACACCTTTAGTTTCAGCCCGGCCAGCCGCTCGGCGACGAGCTTTATTCCCTCGCCTCCCCAGCCGTACGAGCCGATGACGGCGGCCTTCTTGCCGGTGCGGTCAACCGTCGAGAACAGGTTAAGCAGGTCCCAGGTCGGTTTGACGGCGTCGCCGTTGAACGTCGGCGTGCCGATCACGACCGCCCTGCTCGCTTCAATCATGTCGCGGGCATCATCGGCCGGGCAGGTCGTCAGGTCCGCCAGCGAGATCTCAAACCCGTGCTTTTGCAGATGGTCGGCCATGGTCTCGGCCAGCCGCCCGGTATTACCATAATTGGAGGCGTAGAACACCGCCACGCGGTTGCCTCCCGAGGCTCTGTCCGCGCTCCACTGGCGGTACTTCTCGATGTACCGGCGCGCGTCCGTGCGGTACACCGGGCCGTGCGACGCGGCCAGGATGCCTGCGTCCAGCCCGTCGAGCTTGGCCAGGTTCCGGCGCACGAAGCCGGAGAACGGCCGCATGATGACGTCCCAGTAGTAGTGTACCTCGTGATCGAGGTCGACCGAGAGCTCGTCGGCGAAAATTGAATCGGCCGCGACGTGCGCCGCAAAGCCGTCGTTGGAAAACAGGACGCCGTCTTCGGCCAGGAATTCCATCATCGTATCCGGCCAGTGCATGTACGGCATGGTCTTGAAACGAAGCGTCTTGCCCTCGAGGTCGATGACGTGATCGTCCTTCACGCCCGTGACGTCGGCCTCGGCGTTAATGATGTTTTGCACAAACGGTACGGCCGGCGCCGCGCAGATGAGCTTGATGTCCGGGTTTTCCCCCAGCAGCGCCAAGACGGCCCCGGAATGGTCCGGCTCCGTGTGATTGACCACCAGGTAGTCGATCTCTTCAACCGGCACGATCTGCCGCACGTTGGCAAGAAAGTCGTCGGCAAACTGCTGCTTGACCGTGTCAATGAGGGCGACCCGCCGGCCCTTTACCAGGTACGCGTTGTAAGTCGTGCCGTGTTTCGTTTCCATGACGATGTCAAACGTCCTGAGGTCGGGATCCTTCACCCCCACCCAGTAAACGTCGTCCGCAATCTGTATGGCGCTCATTGTCGTCAGCCTCCATGTCAAAAGTACGGCAAGTATAGCCAATAGTGTCAGTGAGACAGGCAGTCGGAGAGTGTAACGTCTTTCGGACCGGCCGGGTTCGCCCCTGGCATCACTGCGTCAGGAACTGAACGATCAGATCAGTCGCGGCGGACTCGTCGTCGGGCAGGGGGATAACCCGAAGCTTCTCGGGGCTGGAAAGCTCGATCAGCCGCTCGTACGTCCGGTCCTCGAGGAATTGCGCGTCGGCCAGGACGAGTGAGATGCTGGCGGCCGGCCTGATATCGTCCAGCTTGCGGTACGGCACCGCGTAGCTGGAGCGGATTTCGTACCACCACCAGAAGATGGAGCGGAAGAAGGGCAGCCAGAGCATATTGCGCTCGCTTCTATAGACATCGATCATCCGCCCGGTGGTCAGGTAAGGATTGACCGCCACCACGCGGTCGATTCTTTCTTCCTCGAGTGCCGCCAGCAGGGCGGCATCCCCTCCCAGCGACCAGCCCACGGCGCAAATCGGGCGCACGGCTCGGTCGCGGATATCAAGGTACGCGATGATCTCCTCGAGGTCGCTGGCCTCCAACTGGCCGTCGCCGTGGTACTTTCCCCCGGACAGGCCGGATGCCCGCAGATCGAAGGTCATTACTGCAAAGCCCGAGTCCACAAGAGAACTGGCCAGGGGAAGCCCGGCCGTCCGATCCGTGCGCTCGTCATGCAGCAAAATAACCGTACCGCGAACGGAGTCGCCGGTAAAGGCCCCGCCGGTCAGGTAGACACAGGCAAGTTTCGTCAGCCCGTCGGCCTCCACGTGAAACGTGTCGACCCGAAGCCCGGCCGCGAGAAACGGTTCGGCGTCGTTGACGGCCAGTGAGTCCGGGTTGAAATCGCCGATGTTGTCGCGCCCCATCACCACCTTGGTTCGGTTCAGCGGGTAGATGACAAGGCCAGTCAGCAGGATACCTACCACGAGCAGGAACACAACAACCTGAACAATGTCCTTTACGGTCTGGGATTTCTTGGCCATCGGCTCATCCGACTCCGTGAGTCAAGCGGTCATATTACGTAGTCGCAACGTCAAGTCAACCTCAAAATGCACCGGTCGACAAGTCGGGCAGCCCAAATCACCGGCCGCCGGCACTTTTGAGCAGCGTTTCGGTCCGGCGTGTCGCAGGAGACCGCCCCACGCGCGTCGGCAGGAAGACTCCGAATCTACAGACCGATCTTCCGATTCAGCTCCCCTGGCTCGAGACCCGATACGCGCATATGGCCGTCCTGTTCGGTTAGCTGTAGGTTCGCGTGCTCCCATGTCGAAATCGGGACACGGGAGCACGAGAGCAAGGAACCGCCAGAGCAGCGCAACTGCCTGAAGGTAGACATTTTAACAAGTTCCAGCGGTCGACACGGAGCTGGATTTGCCGGTAATTGGGTGCCGTGCTCCCGATTTTTAAGATCAATTCCGGGAGCACGCAGCCGGGAGCTGCCGCAGCGGTCAGCCGGGCAAAGGCTGCCAGAGGGGACAACCAACTGCATGCGGTCTGGCGGCTTTGGGCCCTGGCGGGCGGTTTGCGCATCCAGGGCCGGCGGGGCATAATCGGGTGCCGATTTTGTGAACGCCGGTGCACCGGCAACGGCGGCTGTCGCCGGCCCCCCTGTTCACAATTTGTACAATCCGTTGCACTCTGCGGCACGGTTGCGAGCAAACGCGTCGCCGACACGTCAGCCCGACGCTTTGAGGTGCCGCAATCGTTCAGCGGCACGGGTGTTGCTCTGGAGGTCTTGCGAATCGTTTCTGGCAAGAGTTCGGACCGCGCCGGTCCCGACATGGGCGTGAAAATCCACGTTTCCCTGGAGACTGGCCCGACGCCCGGCCGACGATTGCCCTGGAAGATCCTTCAGTCGAGGAAAGGTGATCGAGACAAGAGCAACCTGCTAGTAACTTATAACTGCTCGGCAGCCGGGGAATCTCTAAATTCTTTGAGAAATCTCGATTTTTGGTATTGACAATACCGGGTGTCGGGACTATATTGACTCTCGGATGGTAGGTGGAACTTCTGCAGAGTAGTCGAGAACCTCAGACAAGGCGTGTTACGACTTTTTCGTTACTAGCCACTTTCCGACAGACTTTAGATAGTCAGTGTGAGTACTTCGATCTCGGGTTGGCAGAGGGGGCCGCTTGAGGTGTACTAGCAGGTTACTTTCTGACGTACAATTGTTAACGGTGTAAGACCATAGTTTGATTCCGGTGCCAGGGCATCTTGTCCAACGTCCGCGTTGGCTGGATGTCAGCCGGCTGAATGTGTGGTTTGCCTTGAACCGTTCTGAGCGTCGGAGCAAGGGACAGTGACCAGCGACGTCTTAATGCGAAGAAGGAGGTACCTATGCCGAGCGGCTCGAAGTTTACGCCGTATCGCGTTGCCATCGAAGTACTGCTGACGGTATTGCTTGTATCCACGGCGGCGTTTGGCCCCCAGGCGCTTGCCCAGGCTCCCGAATTTTCGATCGAGGGGCTTGATGCGCCTCCTGAACTGATTATTGAGGTCGGGGATACGATCGGGCATTCCGGTCAGAAGAATTCCGTCATCACCGTCTTTATGACCAACACCTTTGACAGCGTCGTTGCCTTCGAGCTTCTGCTCAGGATAGGCAATCGTGAGATCTGCGAGTTCCAATCCGACTCGGCTACAGTGTATGACACGACGTGGTGGCTCTGCTCGGGGTGGGACGGACCCACCTGCACCTCCTACGTGGCGTCCGACTACGAAACCACCTACTGGGTATGCGACTCCGTCGAGGCCGAGATCTGCGTGGACTCCTCACAAGTGCCGGTGGACAGCGCCTGGGAGTGGTTCTGGGTTGCCGACTCCATGCTCGTCGATACCGTCGAGGTGGTCGTGGGCAGTATCGAGACCGAAGGTACCCTTATTGAGGGTTGGGAGGAAGTATCTTCCCGCTCGGTTATTCGCGAGGGAGAGGACATCAAGGTCACGGCGCAGGCCGATCGACTGACGATTCCCGGCACGACTCCCGGGATTCCGCCCCAGCAGGGCGGTGTCCTGTTCCGCCTGCTGGCCGACATCAAGAATCTCGACCCTGAGGATACGCTCCGGACGTCGGCCATCATCCCCGATCCCTGGAAACAGCATTTCAGCTTCTCGGACCCCGACGGCAACGGGCTGGGCGAGTCGGATTCCCTGGTCGTTGACACCGATTACTATCATTGTGAATCCTGGGTTCCGCCGGACTATACGACCTGCTCCCAGTGGGTAAAGGTCTTCCCCTGGGAGGAATACGATTCCATGGCGATCAATACCGACACCGTCTTTTACATCGATTTTGAAAAGACCTGGCTGTTCAACGGCTCAATCAACGTGCTTTCCGGCGTCTGCGGCCAGCTCGACGGTGATCTTGCGTACGAGATCGATATCGGCGACCTGACGTTTATGATCGCGTACCTGTTTCTTGACGGTGAGGCGCCGGAGCCGATGGGTATCGCCAATATGGATTGCAGCGCGGACGGCGTCGTCGACGTCGGTGACCTCACGTACTTCATACGGTACCTCTTTATGGAGGGGGACCCGCCCGGAGGTGACCCGGCGTGCCCGGAGTGCCAGTGACGCCGGGGTAAGGATTGACGTATTCGAGACTGTAAACATAGCGCGGCCGACCCGCCCGGGGCCGGCCGGAGGACACACACGAAGAAAAGATTGCCCCAAAAGGCAATCCCGGTAATAAACAACTTAATGGAAAGGAAAGGAGGACGGCAAAAAGAGGTATATTGCACGCGCTCAAAGTCAAAGGCTTTGGCAATCTTTGCTCATGAGTCGGTGCTGGAGAAAGGTGGTGGCTCTCCTTTTCAGCCAGTCAGGCTCGGTGGTCCGAGGGGGGCCAGAAGGATTGTTAAAGATGGTACAAGTATTATTACTAACAAAGTAACAGGAGACTAAAATGAATCGACTTTCAGTCTTCGTAGCTCTCGCTCTTGTTCTTTGCTTTGGGCTTGCATACGGTCAGACCGAAGTTAGTTTTGAGTCCGTGACTGGCGAGTGGAATGTCGACACTCTGCAAGCTGGTCTGGAGCATCACATCTTCATGAAGACGACCAACATCGGAAGCTACTGCCACTACAACATCACCAATGGCTTCAAGGTGTATTCCGAGGACGGCGCCGAGTGGCTGCTACCGTATGTTGACACCACGTTCGATTCTACGTTCAACCTGATTGACGTGGGTCCGCCGCCGGTGTTTGAGACGGTCGTGGATACGTTTGTGATGCACTCCAAGGCGGACCCGGCCCTTGTGGCGCTGTATGACAAGTTCTTCATCAACGAGTATGGTGTTGATGGACTGCTTGCCGACAGCACCGCATATGCCGGTGTCGGTCTGGACAAGAACAAAGGTATCTATGATGGCTGGGACGCTACGTCCTTCGAAGTCATCATCCAGAGTCGTATCGCGGACCACGGCAAGCACATTTGCATCGATTCAACCTGGACCCCGCCAGGTGGCACCTGGAAATGGGCGGCCCTGACTCCGGGCTTCCCGGATATCCTTCCGGGCTGGTCCGGTATCAAGTGCTGGGTCATCTACGAAGTGCCGGATCTCCCTCCGGAGATCGTCAACTGCAATGATCTCGACAACTATGAAGAGTCTCATTGCGAGGTGCTTACCCGTACCTTCGTTGCTGTGGATCCGGATTCAGATCCCGCTAACATCGAGTACGAGCTTGCTGACGGCCCCGGCGGTATCGACCCGGTCACTGGTGTGTGGAGCTGGAACACTGCTCCGCAGACGTACATCGGCACTATTACGGTCCATGCTAAAAACACGCTTGGGCCTAACACTGACTGGGGTCCGGACTGTGAGATCAACATCGAGGCCACTAATGCAGGCCCGACCATCACCGGCGGATGTGGTGTCAACACCACTGTCCAGACTGGTGAGCTCAAGTCGGTCCTGTTGACGGCCGATGATGACTGCGACGGCAAGGTTTGGACTGTCCCCAGCACGGGCGGCGCTATCGGCGTTGTCTCTGTTGTGGACGGCCTGGTGTCGTACACCCCGGATGACGCGGATGCCTTGCTGGCTCAGCCGATCGTCTTCACGGTCCAGGTTTCTGATGGTCTGCTCACCGATGACTGCACCATCAGCTGGAACGTGATTGCCGGTGCTCCTTATATCGTCAAGATCGAGAAGGAAGAAGGCCCGACGGGCGATGGTGTGCCCCAGGGTCAGTTCACCACTGTCGACGTGACGCTTGAGGGCATCGACATCAACCAGGGTATCGGCGGCTTCAACCTGCTGATTGCGTACGACGCTACGGCGTTGTCCTTCCAGCAGGCGAAAGAGGGTCAGATCTATGTAGATTGCGGTTGGGAGTATTTCACCTACCGTTACGGTCCTGACGGCAACTGCGGCAACGGCTGCCCATCCGGTCTGCTCCGTGTGGTCGGCATTGCCGAGACCAACAATGGCCCGTATCATCCCGGCTGCGCTGTCCCGACCCCGTTCGTCAACGGGCTGCCGGTTACGCTGACCCAGCTGATCTTCCTGGTCAGCAACGACAGGCTTTATGAGTGCATGTACGTGCCGATCCGGTTCTTCTGGATCGAGTGCGGTGACAACACCCTGTCGAACTTTGATGGTACCGAGCTGTACATCTCTGCGAAGGTGTACGATTTCGACAACGCGGATCCCATCAACAGCTTCGCAGTGGAGTTCCCCACCTACCTCGGTGCCCAGGAAGAGTGCCTGGTTGGCGACAAGGTTGCGCCGATTCCGAATGTAGACTTCTACAACGGCGGCGTTGACATTATCTGCAGCGTGGACATTGACGCTCGTGGTGACATTAACGCAAACGGCTGGGCGAATGAAATCGCCGATGCGGTGATGTTCAGTAACTACTTCGTCAATGGTCTGGGTGCCTTTGCTGGTCACCCGGAAGCCTCGATTGCAGCTTCTGACGTCAATGCTGACGGCCTTCCGCTTTCGATCGCCGACCTGGTGTACCTGATCCGTGTCGTGGTCGGAGACGCCATGCCGTATCCGAAGGTGAATCCTGAGGCTGCCACCTACATGCATAATCCTGCCACGGGCGTTGTCTCGGTTGACTCCGAGATGGGCGCTGCGTTCTTCCAGGTGGCCGGTCAGGTGACGCCTGATCTGCTGGCACAGAACATGGAGATGAGCTACCGCTTTGACGGCACCAACACCCGTATCCTGGTCTTCAGCACCGAAATCGGTGAGACCTTTGCGGGTGGCGTGATTGCCGTTGAGGGCGACATCATCACCGCGGAAATGGCCAGGTACGATGGCACGCCGGTCTCGGCCAAGCCGGTTCCGGCTGACTACAGCCTGGCGCAGAACTATCCGAACCCGTTCAACCCGACCACCATGCTGGCCTTCGATCTGAAGAATGCCGGCGAGTGGTCAGTCACCATCTACAACGTGACCGGTCAGGTCGTCAATGTCCTTTCCGGCTACGATGAAGCTGGTACTGTAACAGTTGAGTGGGATGCCTCCTCACTGGCTTCTGGCATCTACTTCTACAAACTCGAAGCAGGTGACTTCAGCGCCACGAAGAAGGCGGTTCTGCTGAAGTAAGTCATTGATTTGACTAACGATATCCCTGGAGAGGTGAATTCCTCTCCGGGGATTCATAACCGGAGGGAGGACGACTGACCTTAGGATTTGCTAACGACCGTAGTTGGAGAGTTTGACCGTAGGATCTAGTGATGGATGACCAGAGTACTAGCCGCCAGCGTACTGATACGCTTTCGTCAGGTCATCCTTTTTGTTGTTTGAGTTCGTGTACCGTCCGGTTCGCAGCCGATGTGCATTCCATTGCACTGTTGCGCACCAGCCCGGGCCGGGATACACGCTTTATGGTTACCTCACCTTACTTCTCACAGGTCGCTGCAAGGGGAACTGTATCGTCAGGTTGTTAAGAGTCGATGCAAATAGCGGGTGAATTCCGATAACCCTTTGGAGTTCTGACGCTTATAAGGACATAGTCAGAACCGATTCGGCCCGAAGCCGACCGACAAAAACCGACTCCAGGATGGACTCAGATTGTCGGAATAGGAAAGATATTCCGGTCTGATTATTGCTCGACCGGAAGCGGAGAAATCTGCTAAGCAGTGTTTGGGAGTTTATGAATTCGAGGTACTATAAAGCATTACTGGGCACTATTCTGCTGATCCTTTTTGCCGGTTCGGCCTCAGCCCAATATGACCCTTTCGGTACCACCGATCTGGTCTACATTGATTCGGCTGAGGCCGGTCCGGGAGAGGACGTTTCGGTCCGGTTCCTGGTCCGAAACGACGAAAAGCTCGGATCTCTCTCCATACCAATCACTTACAATCCCTCGCTGCTCACCCTCCGCAGCATCGACTTTTCCGGCTCTCGCGTCGATTACATCGAAAACAAAATTACCAAGCCGGAGGAAATCAAGGATATCGACGGCCATTTCGTTGTGGCCGTCATCCAGATTCTCGAAGATCCGATTGGCGCCGGCGACGGTGCCGTTTTCACCGCGACTTTCAAGGTGGCTGACTCCGCTGTTCCCGGGACGGTCACGACAATAGACTCGCTGTACTATCCCCCGGGAGGCGATCTGGTGCTGGTAGGGTTCGATGATGCCACCATCATCCACCCTGCTTTTGTGCCCGGCAAGGTGGTCGTGGGCGGCCCCAATCGGGCTCCTGTCTTTGACGCTATTGAAAAGCACTATGTTCTGGAAGGAGATACGCTGGACCTTGAAGTGGCAGCGGCGGATCCGGATGGCGACAAGCTGATTATAGCCGTTACGTCCAAGCCCGCCGGAGCCGCTTTTGTCGATCACGGCGACGGCAGCGGCTGGCTGATCTGGTCACCCGGTTTTGTAGGCCCGAATTCCGCAGACGGCTCCCCGTTCGAACTGGCCTTCTGGGCCAGCGACGGTAACCTTTCGGCTCAACAGCAGGCTGTCGTGGAGGTAGTTAACCGGAATCGTGCTCCCGTGATAAGTGCTCCGGCCGAGGTTGAGATCACCGCCGGCGGCAGCCTTTTCTTCACCGTCAGCGCCGCCGATCCCGATTTTGAGACGGTCTCCTGGGCCTGGGCGAGTTCCCTGTCCGGTGCCGCATTTGACGGCGACAATCCCGGCCAGTTCAGCTGGACGGCGCCCATTACCGATTCCGGGACGTCCGTCGTCACGTTTATCGCCAGCGATGCGCACGGCTTTTCGGATACCGCCCTCGTTACGGTAACGGTGCACGCGGCGCCCGTCTATTCGCTGCGGCTGGACACCATGGAGGTCTACCCGGGCGACATTGTTGACTATCACGTGCAGTTGGGCAATATGCTGCCGGTCAGCGGCTTCAACGTTCTGTTTAACTACGATCCGGCCACGCTGACGCTTCTGGACCTGACCAAGGAAGGTACCCGGGCGGACGGCTTGGAGTACTACTCGATCACCTATGATGACAACGGTATCGCCGGCAACGTTCGTATCATCGGCGTTGCCGATCAGGGCGGCGGCACGCCGCCGCTTGCGGCCGGTGATGGAGCGATCGCTCTGGCGAAGATCCGGGTGACGGGCAACCTGGCCTACGCCGGGATGACCATCCCGATCCGTTTCCGTTTTCTCGACATCTATACCAGGGACGACAACACGCTGGCCGATTCGTCCGGCGAGAAGATCGAGCAGGATGACATTATTTACGAGGACGGCTGGATCGCCATTGCCGGCCTGGATCACGTTCGGATCGGTGACATCAACCTCAATGGGCTGGCGGCGGAGATCAGCGACGTTATTTACTTTACGAATTACTTCATTGACCCGCAGACCTATAGCTTCAATGCGTTGCAGTATGCGAATTCCGACGTCAATCGTGACAATATCGTTGCCAGCGTCTCCGATCTGGTGGCGCTGATCAACATGTTGATAGCCGGCCAGGCCGGCAAGCCTGCATCGACAGAGGACCTTGACGGTACGGTGATGATCCGCAAGGATAGTGACCGCACGGTGCTGGCGTATGAAACCGATTTTGCGGTTGGCGGGCTGTTTATCTCACTGGAGGCCGGCGAAGGCACGGAAGTCGAAGCACTCGACGTTGTCAAGGACAACATGACGCTGGATTTCCGGGAGGAAGGCGGCGAAATCAGGTTTATCATGTACAGCCTGAACGGCGACGTGCTGCCGGCGGGATCGCACGACCTCTTCGCGCTCGAGGGGGCCGGCGAAGTGCAGATTTCAGTAGTCGACCTGGCCTCGGCGGACGGCCGGCACGTGTCGGTGGCTGTCCAGAAGGAGACCGGCGACCTCCCGGTGGACTTCGCCTTGCGCCAGAACTACCCCAATCCCTTCAATCCGACAACGAGTATCGGCTTCCAGGTGCCCGCGCCGAGCAACGTGCGGCTCGTCGTGTACAACGTCCTGGGCCGCAGTGTAAAGACACTTCTGGACAAGGAATTTCCGCGGGGCACCTACACGGTGACCTGGGACGGCACTGATGAGTCCGGCCGGCCCGCGGCCTCGGGCGTGTACCTGTATCGCCTGGAGTCCGCGGACGTATCGCTCTCGCGGAAGATGGTGCTTTTGAAATGATCCGCAATGTGCCTGATGAAATGAGAAAGATGTACGATTAATATACCGAGGTAGCGAGACGATGAGACGTTTGAAAATTCCTATCCTGACGGCTTTGATACTTCTGGCGTTTACCGGTCTGTCCCGAGCACAGGACCACCTGGGCTGTGATGATCTGACCAAATCGACTATCGATACGGTCCGTGTGGTCTCCACGGAGGGCAAGCCGGGTGAGATAGTTGACATGCCGATCAGAATGAAAAACGACTCCATCTGTACGGCTTTCCAGATTCTGATACAGTTTGACACGACCTGGCTGACGCCGGTGTTCATCCGGGACTCAACCTGCTCGGAAGCTGATACGCTGGGCAACTGCATTGTCTGGAGTGTCGACAGCAATTTTGTCGACTACGTTATTCACGATCCCCGTTTTCTGAAGACCGACACGTCCGGTCCGTTCAATGACATAATAGACACGGTCACGAATTTCACGGCTAGCTTCTTCCAGGGCAAGGAGGATGTAATAGCGTGCAACTTCCTGCCGCAGTTTACCAAGATTGACTCGTTGGCGGGCGGGGCTGACGCCATCTTCTCGCTCAGGTTCATGGTGGACGAGAACATGCCGCATCATGCGCTGGCGGAATTCATACTCTTCGAAATCGATATCTTTGTTGTCGATAGCCCCCTGGGCATCCCCGACACAACGTACTTTGACGGGTGCAATTCCACCCAGCTGACCACGGCGTGGTTCACCGGGGTGGAGACGCAGACGTTCCAGGTGTTTCCGACCACCAATACGAGCACGCCGATGTTCTTCCGCGCCGACACGGGCTTTGTCCCGACGGACGATCCGACGATCTCGCTTACGGCTTTCCCGACCACGGTGTCACCCGGCGGCCAGTCCAATCTCAACTGGCTGGCGACCAACGCCGATACGGTTATCCTGTACGGTCCGTCCAGCGCGGTTCTTCTCGCTACGCCAACGATGAGCGGCACGTTCCCGGTCACCCTGCCGACGACCGAGGGCAGCTACCAGTACTCCGCCACGGCCAAGCAGAACACGGGGAAGACGGCGACGAGCTACGCCACCGTCACGGTATCCGCGGGGGGCGGTGGAGACGGCCCGGTGATTACGTTCGTTCCGGCGGATGTCTCCTACCGGATTAACCAGGGCGAGACCGTTTCGTTCACGGTCGAGGCAGCGGAGGGCGACGGTGATCAGGTGACTCTGACGGCCAGTTCGCTGCCGAACAACGCCGCGTTTGCTCCAACCAACCCGGTGATCGGGATCGGGTCCGTTTCGGGGACGTTCAGTTTCACGCCCGATTTCAACCAGGAGGGATCGTTTGTCGTCAGTTTCACGGCCGAGGACAAGGACGGCTCGACCACCCGGTCGGTGACTATTATGGTCGACAAGCTGCAGGTTGACCGCCTGTTCTCCACCTCGGCGCCGGGGCAGAAACCCGTCGGCGGCCTGCGCGGAACGGGCGGCATCTATTTCCCGATCAACCTGGTCACCTCGAAGACGGTCTACGGCGTGCAGTTTGACATGCTGTACCCTTCGACCATCGTGACCGTCGATTCGTTTGTCACGACCGGCCGAATCCCCGAGTACGTCGTCTATGACAACATCGGCCAGGTGCCGGGAGAAGTGCGGGTGCTCGCCTTCGGCCTTGCCAACGAGCCGGTCGGCTCCGACACCACCACCGCCATCCTGTGGGCGGTGATGACCCTCGACGAAGACGCCGTCCCGTGGTCGACGCACACCATATACCTCCAGAACGGCCGGGAATCGGTCAGTCCTGACCCGAATATCGGATCGCTGCCCCTGGTGACGGATTCGGGGGTTGTCGAGATAGACAACCCGGGTGACGTGAACCTGGATAAATTTATCGACGTCGACGACGCCGTGGGCATAGTCTCCTCCATCATTGAGACGTTCTTGCTCACGAGGCGTCAGTTTGACGTGGCTGATGTCATCGAGAACGACTCGGTCAACGTCTTTGACCTGGTCGGTGTCGTGAACCTTATATATGGTATACCCCTGGCCCCGTCGCCGACACCGTCCTTCCCGGGTGACACGGCTCTTATTCTGCTCGCTTTTGAAGACATGGCCCGGGGCTCCTCGGACATTGTCACGGTCGCCTCGGAGGGGATCCCGGAACAGTTAGCCGGTGTCCAGCTTGAAGTGAGTTACGATCCATCGGCGGTCAGCCTGGGGGCGCCGAGTCTGACTCGGGACAACGAAAGGTTCGCCCTCAGTTACAAGGACAACGGCAACGGCAGGATGACAATCGTCCTGTACCACATGGCCCCGCTGAAAACAGACGAGTTGATCCAGGCGGGCGGGGCTGATCTGGTGTACATACCGGCAATCGCGCGCACTGATATCAAGTCCGGCGACAGAACCAGGATTCGCGTTACGGACGCCATGCTCTCCACGGCTTCGGCGGCGTCCGTCAATGTTAGCGGCGTTGACCGCTCGGGCATATCCGGCCTGCCCGGCACCTTTGTCCTGGAGCAAAACTACCCGAACCCGTTCAATCCCGAAACCAGGATCGCCTTCTCCCTGTCGCACGCGGCACACGTCAAGCTGACGATCTTTAACGTTCTTGGCCAGCATGTCAGGTCACTCATTGACGGTCCGATGGACACCGGCGAAGAACACGAGGTTGTCTGGGATGCCACCGATGATCTCGGCCGACGAGTCGCCAGTGGCATCTACCTGTACCGGCTGAAGGTGGGTGACGAGAACCAGACCAAGAAGATGCTGTTCCTTAAGTAGGGCACCGGGAGGAATATGACAATGACATGGACGAAACGGATAATCCTCACCTTCGGGTTGCTGCTGATGTCTGCCGCGGTTTCGGCGCAGATAGCCCTTCCGGAACTCGATCCCATCGGCAACAAGTCAACCGATGAGAACCAACTGCTGACATTCGGTGTCTCGGCCAGTGATGGCGACGAGACAATCCCGGTGCTCACGACTTCGACTCTTCCGACCGGGGCCTCATTCATAGACAATCTTGACGGTACCGGTACGTTTAGCTGGACGCCTGATTTCACTCAGGCCGGCGACCACCCCGTCACCTTCTATGCAAGCGACGCTGTGACGCCCGATGTGGATTCGGAACTCGTGACCATCACGGTCAATCAGGTCAACCTGCCGCCGGTGCTGGCTTCGATAGGTGCCAGGTCAAGAGATGAAGGGCAGTTGCTGACATTCGGTGTCTCGGCGACTGATGCCGACGCGACAATCCCGGTGCTTACGACCTCGACTCTGCCGACCGGAGCCTCATTTATAGATAACCTTAATGGCACAGGGACGTTTAGTTGGACGCCTGATTTCACTCAGGCCGGGGACCATTTTGTCACGTTCTACGCCACCGACGATAGCGCTGCTGTTGACTCGGAGATCGTGACGATCACGGTCGGCCAAGTGAACCTTGCGCCAGTGCTGACGGCTATCGGTCCCAGGTCAACCGATGAGAACCAGTTACTGACGTTCGGTGTCTCGGCGACCGATGCCGACGTGACAATCCCGGTGCTCACGACTTCGACATTGCCGACCGGCGCCTCATTTATAGACAACCTTGACGGTACCGGGACATTCAGCTGGACGCCTGACTATACCCAGGCCGGCGACCACTTTGTCACGTTCTACGCCACTGACGACAGCGCCGCGGTTGATTCTGAAATTGTTACGATCGCGGTCGGCCAGGTGAATCTGCCGCCAGTGCTGGCTTCGATAGGCGCCAGGTCAATAGATGAAGGGCAGTTACTGACATTTGGCGTCTCGGCGACTGATGCCGACCTGACAATCCCGGTGCTTACGACCTCGGCATTGCCGACCGGAGCCTCATTTATAGATAACCTTAATGGCACAGGGACGTTTAGTTGGACGCCTGATTTCACTCAGGCCGGTGACCATTTTGTCACGTTCTACGCCACCGACGATAGCGCGGCGGTTGACTCTGAAATT
>DATKXK010000018.1 GCA_035529075.1 Acidobacteriota bacterium
CATCGGTCCGGCGGTGTTTGGTGTGCTTACACCGCCGGGCTTTTTTGTCTTGCGTTAGCGCCCCTGGTCGCTGTGTCCAACCTGTGACCACGGGAGACAAAAAGAGACACAACCAGACAAAACCAGACAAAAAGAAACAAAGAAACCTAAATCTATCCTGTTAAGCCAGTTACGGCGTATTTTACCACACTCCAACAGGTTACAAGAACACCCGGTGGAGAATCCCTGCCTCTGCGCCGGATTATTTAGAGGTAGCGTAACCTCCCTGTTGACAACGGCTTCAGGGCCCCGTTCGTGCCGGGGCTCATAGCACCCTGCCTTCTTCAAAGACAATCTGGCAAACCACCTCTTGACCAGCCCCCCCTTCCTGTCCACTTTAAGCTGAAACTGCACATGGACCAGTAGAACATAAACTCCGGAGGAAGTGATGAAAAAGAAGAAGCAGTTGACGACATCAGCTGGGATTCCAGTTGGTGACAATCAGAACTCTTTGACCGCCGGACCGCGTGGCCCATTGTTGGTCCAGGATTGGCAGTTGTTTGAGAAGCACGCTCATTTCAATCGTGAGCGTATTCCCGAACGTGTCGTTCATGCGAAGGGCTCGGGTGCCTTTGGTACTCTAACCATCACCAACGACATCACTGAGTACACTAAGGCGAATATCTTCTCAAAAGTCGGGAAGAAGACCGACTGCTTCCTCAGGTTCTCGACGGTTGCGGGTGAACGTGGCGCGGCCGATGCTGAACGTGATGTACGGGGCTTTGCTATCAAGTTCTACTCCGAGGAAGGGAATTGGGATTTGGTTGGCAACAACACGCCCGTGTTTTTTGTCCGGGATCCCTACAAGTTTCCAGACTTTATCCGCACGCAGAAACGAGACCCGAAAACCAACTTGAGAAGCAACACTGCCCAGTGGGACTTCTGGTCGCTGTCGCCCGAGAGCTTACACCAGGTTACGATTCTCTTCTCTGACCGGGGAATCCCGCGGAGTTACCGCCATGTGAACGGCTATGGCAGTCACACCTACAGCTTCATCAACGACAGGGACGAGCGGTCCTGGGTCAAATTCCACTTCAAGACGGCGCAGGGTATTCAGTGTCTCACGGCCGAGGAATCTGAAGCTATCATCGCCAAGGACAGGGAAAGTCACCAGCGGGACCTGTTTACAGCTGTCGAAAGAGGTGACTTCCCCAGGTGGAACCTCAAGGTTCAAGTGATGACTGAAGAGCAAACTGAGAAGACTTCCTATAACCCATTCGACCTGACCAAGGTGTGGCCGCACGGCGAATTCCCCCTGATTGACGTCGGCGTCCTGGAACTGAACCGGAATCCTGAGAACTACTTCGCACAGGTAGAGCAAGCCGCTTTCTCTCCTGCAAACGTAGTCCCCGGTGTCAGTCACAGTCCGGACAAGATGCTCCAATTCCGCGTCTTCTCTTATGCCGATGCCCATCGCTATCGTCTGGGCGTGAACTACGAGAGCTTGCCGGTCAATAGTCCCAGGTGCGAAGCGAATACGTATCACCGCGACGGGTCAATGCGTTTCGACGGTAACCGGGGGGGCGATGTCAATTACGAACCGAACACCCAGGGCGGACCCGTCGAGGATCCTCGATTCAAGGAGCCGCCGTTGAAGCTCTCCGGAGATGCGGACCGGTACGATCATCGCGAAGGAAATGACGACTACACTCAGGCGGGCAACTTGTACCGACTGATGCCCGATGATGAGCAGAACCGGCTTCACCGGGCTGTCGCCGGCGCGATGGATGGAGTCCCGGACGAGATCATCAAACGACAACTTGAGCATTTCGCCAAAGCGGATCCAGCCTACGCAGAAGGTGTCAGGAAAGCGCTGGGGCGTTAGTTTCAAAATGATAAGAAGGCAGCAGCCTCCTCCGGCGAAAGCAAGTGTTTCGCCAGGTGGTAATGATGTCCGTATTTATGACAATAACCCTTTGCCACGGCCCAGCGGCAGAACCTCCGGGAATGTTTGATCGGTGGGGTCACATTCAAGTGGGAGGACAGAGTGCGGGACGGTGCAAATGTATTTCCGTGGTATGACACCAATGTTCACCTATTTTCTCCGAATTGTGAGGCGGCTTTTTCATCATACACCCGGAGTAGAAGGTTATCTGCCGCGTGAGGCTCATCCGGTCCCGAGGCACGTACGAAAACTCTATGACGACATCGGTAAATCCATTGACTGGTGTGACGGTGGGCGTATATTGTGGGCTAAGTGGTCTTAGCACAGGGGATACGAAGAAGTGGGAACCCATCGTCTTGCAACCGGGTCCGACATCCATAGCCTCGGCAACTGTTACTCTGAATTACGAATCAACAGATCTTGTGACAAAAGGGGTGACGTACTGCTGTTTCGCGTGAGGCGTGCAACGGTGCCCAACGCTGCACGATGCCTGCCGGGGACTGCGCCGTTCATATGGGAGACCGAGTGGTGACACTGCCGCGACACCGTCAGGACCTGAACATTGCCATGAGCGGGCCTCGTGAGGCTCTTCGTGCGGCGAGCGGGAAAAGGTCGGACATCGTTCTGCAGCTTGCAATCGAAATCGCGGTTGTCGGGGAGGACGACCAGCCGCTGGAAGGCGTGGCCGTGGCTCTGAGGCGTGATGACGACATGGAGAGCACCGGTTTCACCGGCAGAGACGGCATCGCCCGGTTCGAACCACTGGAGTTCAAGCGCAAATGGCGCTTCTGCCTGTACCGGCGCGACAAGGACGCCTGGGAGCTGGTGGAAACGGGCAAGGTGGGCAGCGGCTCGGAGGCCGGCCGCACCGAAACGGAGTGGAAAGAAATCTCCACCGCGGATACAAGAGGGCCGAAAACGCACACGGTCAAGCCGGGCGAATGCATCGAGAGCATTGCCTTTCTCTACGGCTTCTTCCCCGAGGCCCTGTGGCAGGATGAGGGCAACCGGAAACTAAGGGAACTGCGCGAGGACCCCAATATCCTGTTTGAAGGTGATACCGTACAAATCCCGGCCTTACGGCAGAAAGAGGAGGCAGCCGCGATAGGCAAACGGTACACCGTGAAGACAAAGGGGGTGCCTTCCAAGTTCAGGGTCAATCTGGTCATCGACGGCAAGGCCATGGCGAATACCAAATACACCCTGGAAGTAGAAAAACTACCTGACCCCTACCAGGGAACCACCGGCCCCAACGGCGAAATCGACCACTGGGTGCCTCCCGATGCAACACAGGTGGTACTGCGCATTGACGGCCACGAACTAATCTTCATGATGGGTATGATTGATCCCGTCACGACCCGGCAGGGTGTGATCCAGCGGCTGCTCAATCTGGGGTACCTCGGTGACGACTCTGTGGAAGATCCTGATTTCGATGAAGAATTGCAGGGTGCTCTCTGTGACTTCCAGGAATCGCAGGATCTGACGCCGACCGGCAAACCCGACGACGCCACCCGGCGTGCTCTCGTGGATGCCTGCGGCGGCTAATAGGGGAAATGTATATCCCAGGCTCTCGGCAAAGGCGCGGCTGGTGGCACCGACGGCGGGAAAAACTGCGTAAGTTGAATCGGGCGATTCACCATGGTATTTACCGAGAGAGCCCCCGTCCGCCGCCGCGTCCAGAATGCCTTCCTACGGCGGCGAAACCTGATCCAGGCCCACTCCTGAAGATAAAAGCTCCAATTATTGGCGGCATCACATCGTCCGAACACGGCACCCATGGGCTCCACGGTTGCAGTATTATCGCCGTACCCTGCCGGAGGGGCTGCCCGAAGGGCTTGCTCCAACGCATCCGCTCGCACTGTTGTAGGTCTTAACGGTCCTAATGGAGCGGGCCCTATTCCCACAAATGGCGCGGGGACGCCAGGGCCCACAGTAATTCCATCGTCTTGATAATCGGTTTTATCAACCCCCTGAGGTATGTCACCTGGAGGTGGCATCGGAACAGGAGCGGGTCGGTAGTGAAGCACAAGGGCGTGCCAGATCATCTGCGACGTTACCCCGAGCCCCACCCCGGCCACCCCCGGACCGCCGCCTGCCATTACCCCAAAGGGGGCCGCGCTGTCTATGCCACAGTGATACAACGTTGGGTTGTTCTGTGGTCCTGATGCGAAGACAGAGCAACCACTAAGTTTTGCGGTGAAGAAGAACCTCGCCAGCGGTGGGTTAGGTATTGTCATATATATCATCCCACCACGGGTTTCCCAAGGGAGGTAGTACGCATGGAATGTACCTGGCGCGGCTGCAACGATCCCTGGGGCTACCCGGTTGTGAATGCGTAGCAGTAACGAGTTTCGAAGGATACCTGCCGGGCCGCCGATATAAGGGGCGATGGCTTGGTTTCTGATCTTATAGACCGAGACCGCATACACGGGTGGCGGGCCCGCCAGGCCGGGAGGCGGTACACCGGCAGTTAGAACGCCGCCGACCGGTGTATGAGGCGGTCGGGCGACATGTAAACCACTAATGTTAACCCCGCCGGCTGGCCAGCCGGGAGGGGCAGCACCTGGGCCAGGCCAGGCAACATTCGTCGGATTGGGTACAGTGTAGGTGGACGGCCACAGTAGCGCTGCGGGCAAGTTTGGAATTTCGAGGGCACAATGCCTTGTTTCCCTTTCCGGATTGGTTAGGAATGAAAAATTGTAGAACACAACGAGCCTGTGTGAACAGTATGTCGGCTTCAGGCGGGGGCTGCCGTTCCCGCCCGAGTCGGCCGGCTGAGTTAACCCTGCTGCTTTAGTCCGTCATACAATGTCTTCTCAGCAGTCTGGTGTCAAGGTCTAATTGAGAATAGTCCGGCAAATCGAAGAGTTTGAGTATTGAACGTTTCTGATGGGCCTATGTGGGCAACAGATTGGCCGGTCAAACGCAATGCCGCCGGCAGGACAGTTTCAAGACTGTCCGGGCCTTTATATTGGTGAATCGAATGACGCCGGCGTGCCGATCGATTTCGATCCGGAAACGGTGTACCTGAAGCGCCGCTCTTGATGCTTTTCAGCCGGTGGTACGGTATTTGAAGAGGGCCGGCTCTGGCCGGGTCTAAACGTGGTCAAAATCAGTACTTTTTTCGTTGACATTCGCGCCGCAGTACCTATACTTACAGGGTGGAAACGAGGTTAGAGGTGGATCTCTGAAATCCTTACTTACCTTGGTCTTTCTTTTTTGTATCGAATTCTAAACGTTAACTGTTGTAAAGTCTGAGAGTGTACCCAATGAGAAAACTCATGGCAATCGGTCTGTTCGGCGCGATAGTGGCAGCGGCGCTGTTGTGGTTTGAGCCGTTCAACCAGCGAGCACCCTGGGAGCTGGACAGGGCGGACGCGGAATTCTATCGGTTCAAACGAGATGGGAAACGGCCGAAACTGCTGCGCCGACCAAACACGTGGTTCTACGAGCAGCGAGCGTATCCCTACGACCGGATTCCGCAGGACCAGTACCTGGAGGCCCTGGACGAGGCGCGGATAGCGCGCCGGGAGTACAGGGCTATGGGGGGTGACGCGGTAACGTGGCAGGAGACCGGACCGACCAACATTCCGGGCCGAATAGCCTCGATTGCGGTTCACCCGTCGGATCCGAACACTATTTACGCCGGTTCGGCGGCGGGCGGCGTGTACAAATCGACTGATCTGGGCGGAAACTGGACGGCCATATTCGACGACGTGGGAACGTTTTCAATCGGCGCCGTGGCGATTCACCCGTCGGACCCGGACGTGATCTACGTGGGTACGGGCGAGCCGACGGCGGCGATCGATGACTACGAGGGCACGGGGGTGTACAAGAGTCTCGACGGGGGGGCGACGTGGAACCTGGTGGGCCTGCCGAACAGCGCCCTGATCGGCAGGATTGTCATCGATCCGTTGCACCCGGACACGGTCTACGTGGCTGTGCTCGGCCAGGTGTTCGGCACCGGCACGAGCATGGACCGGGGGCTGTACCGATCTCAGGACGGTGGCGCGAACTGGGAAAAGATCCTGTTTGTCGATGCTCAGACGGGCTGCGTTGACGTGGCCCTGCATCCGTCGACGGGGACGGTGTTCGCGGCCATGTACATTGTGTACTCGGGCGCCACGAGCGCGATATGGAAATCATCCGATCACGGCGACACGTTTACGATGATCTCAGGCACCGGCGGACTTCCGGCGCCGGGCAATATCGGCCGCATAGGCCTGTCGCTCGACCCGCAGTCGGAGACGGTGTACGCGATCCACGTCGATGGCGCCACGCAGGACCTGCTGGGGATATACAAGAGCACCAATCTGGGGGTCGCCTGGACGCGGACGAACGACGGGGAGCTGTATGGAACTTACGGCGGTTTTGCGTGGTATTTCGGGCAGATTCGAGTAGCCCCGGGATATCCGGACATCGTGTACTCGCTGGGAGTGAGCCTGTGGAAGAGCGAGGACGGCGGGGCCAACTGGTTTAACGCCTCGGGCGGCACTCACGTCGACCACCACGCCATGTGTATCCTGCCGACGAATCCCGACGTCGTGTATAACGGTTGTGACGGCGGGGTCAACTACACGAACAACGGTGGGTATTCCTGGACCACGTTCCGAAACATGGCCAACACACAGTTCTACGCCATGACGGTCGACTACAACAACCCGGACCATATTTACGGCGGCACCCAGGATAACGGCACGATGCGCACCATGAGCGGCAGCACCGGCGACTGGGACGAAATCTACGGTGGTGACGGCTTCTACTGCCTGGTCGATTACACCAACCCGAACGTAATCTACGTAGAATCGCAGAACGGCAATCTGGCCAAGTCCACGGACGGCGGATTCAGCTTCAGCTGGGCGCAGAACGGTATCGACCCGAGCGGAACCGAACCGCACGGTTGGAACACGCCGGTGGCGATGGACCCCGTCCACCCGAACATTCTCTACTACGGGACCGATCGCGTGTACCGGACGGCTGACGGCGCGGAGAACTGGACGGCTATCAGTTCCGCCCTGTCGTCCCGCTACATCACGACCATGGGAGTGGCGCGCAGCGACAGCCAGGTAGTGTACGCAGGGTCAAGGGTGGGTACGGTGCACGTTACCACCAACGACGGGGCCTCCTGGACGCGGATCGACGGCGTGTTGCCCGACCGCTGGGTTACGCGGCTGACGGTCGACCCGTACGATGCGGCCGTCTGCTACGTGACGCTTTCGGGGTATATCTCGAACGGTTCGACATTGCCCCACATTTTCCGGACGGCCAATTACGGTTCGGGCTGGACCGACATCAGTTCGAACCTGCCGGACGCGCCGCTTAACGACGTCATCATCGATCCGCACGACAACCAGACGCTGTACGTCGGCAGCGACGTCGGCGTGTTCGTGACTCATGATCTCGGCGGGTCCTGGGCTCCGCTGGGCACCGGCATGCCGGTCACCTGCGTCCACGACCTGGAAATGAACGCGCGAACGCGTCTGCTGGTGGCCGCCACGCACGGCCGCTCCATGTTCAAGACCATCATCCCGTGCGCCGACGAGACCGACTCCGACGGGGACGACGTGCCGGACGGCTGCGACAACTGCCCGAGCGTGGCCAACACCGATCAGGCGGATGCCGATGGTGACCTGATCGGCGACGCCTGTGACGACTGCATTGACTCCGACCGTGACGGTTTCGGGGCGCCCGGCTATCCGCTGGCTACGTGCCCGCTTGATAACTGTCCGACCGTGTACAATCCGAACCAGACGGACACCGACGGTGACGGTATCGGGGACGCCTGCGAGTTCATCACCGAGACAACCTTCGACACCATTACGACTCCCTGCGTTTCGCTGATCGTGGCCAACAGCGGCAACTTCGGCAACCAGGGAAGCCCTACGCTCACTCTGGACTACGCGGACCAGGGCGACTGCGAGTTCGCGTACATGTACGACGGCACGCCGGTCATCGCCCGGTACACCGGTCAGGAGTACGTGGCGGACTACTTCCTGTTCGGCAAGAGCACCTTCAACGTGCCCCTTGACGGCAACCCGACCGTGCCGACGGTGCAGACCGGTGAGTATCAGGTGTACGAGTCGGGAACGTTCGTCACGGCCGACCTGTCCATCGCGTTGGAAAAGACATGGTATGCTCCCGCTCAGGCGGACAGCTGCCCGTTCGTGATTCAGTGCCTGAAGGTGTATTCCTGGGATGGTCAGCAGCACAGCGGGCTGGCCATCGGTGAGGCCGTCGATTGGGACATCCCCAGTGCCTCCGGAGTCGACAACCTCGGCGGGTTTGACGTTGCGGCCAGGCTGATCTACCAGCAGGGACTTGGTTTCGGCTGTCAGAGCAACGAGGCGCGATTCGGCGGCCAGGCCCTGATCGGTATTGGGTATGACGACGCCTGTATCGACACCTCGGCCCAGCCGTACGGTGCCTACACGGCGCTGAACTCGATCTTCCTCTATCCCACCGGCGGCTTCGTGCCCGAGGAGATCTATACCAATATGCAGCAGCCCAGCTACTCGGCCGAAATGACCGGGGCCGACCAGCACGCCGTCATGACGTTTTTTAACAACCAGACGATCGGTCCCGACGACACGCTGTTCATTTACTCCGTCGTGACGAGCGTACGGAACGGCCCGTCGACCGAGCTTGTGAACAACGTCTACAAGGCCCGGAAGTGGGTAAACGATCATGTGCGACCGGCCTGTGCTCCCACCTGCTGTATCGGCCTGACCGGCAACGTGGACGGTGATCCCGAGGAAACCATTGATATCGGCGACGTCACGGCCCTGATTGACTACCTGTTTATCAGCAACACCGTGCCTGAGTGCATGGAAGAGGCGAACACGGACGGCGACGGGGACGGCGTCGTCGACATCGGCGATCTGACGGCGCTGATTGACTATCTGTTCATAAGCAATACTGAACCGGCCGCCTGTCCGTAACGAACCGGCCGACACATAAACGAAACCATACCGGCCGCCCGCGCGCTCAGCGGGTGGCCGGTCTTTTTTCTGCCGGCGATAGCGTTTCAAGATGTCTTCGGTCACCGGACTTGGGCCGAAGTCCCCGAGCAGTGCAGGCCGTGGAGGGGTTTCAGTCGGTGTCGATTTTGCGGCCTGACGGAGCTCAAACCTTGACAAAACAGCCCATGTCCGTATATTGATAGTATACTTTCTGCGTACCCCTCACCGAGTACGAGGCAGTTTATGCGGCGAAACTCCAGACGTCTGAGTCTCCATACCTCCGGATGTTCCTCCCGACTGCTGGCCGCAGTATGGCCAACGATATCGCGGCCGGGTATGTTTTTGATGGGGACAATGGTCGGCAGGCCGAAGGGGAGGATTGGTTCTCGGCGCGAACAAATCATACATAACCTTAGCCACAACGGGAGGCGACCGACATGCTGAGCGATTTCAAAGCAGTCTTCAGGGGCCTAATCGTCGTTGTATCGGCGGCGGTATTTTCAGTTTGTCTGATCCCGGCACCGGCGGTCAAAGCGGAATTGGCCACCGTCGCGGAAATGGAACAGGTCTGTCAGAACTGGCTTACACAGATGGTGCTCGAGAAAGGCGTCTGGGCCGGTGAGACCAATCCCGGCATCGTGGGCGTTAACGAGATAACTTCCGGCGATACCCTGCTGGCCAGGTACTACAGCATCTCTCCGAGAGGATTCGTGGTGGTACCGGTCCTCAAGGAAATGTTACCGGTCAAGGCCTACTCGGACGAGTCCGACCTGGACGAAAAACAGGAGGGCGGTTTTCTCCTGCTGCTCAGAGAAATGTTGTCGGACCGCCTGGCCATCTATGCCGACAGGTTCGGCAGTCTCGAGGCGCCGCAGCCCGCCACGGGCGACGCACTGTTCGGACGCGAGCAGAGGTCCCGGTGGGACGTTCTTACGTTGCCCGCCGAGGAGTACAGGGCTCAAATAACGACTGCCCGGATGCAGCCCGCCGCCGAGGCTGGTCCGCTGCTGACTTCCAAGTGGCATCAGAGCGATCCCTACTGGGACTACTGCCCGATGGGGGACGGGGGGCGCTGCGTGGTGGGGTGCGTGGCCACCGCCGCGGCACAGATCATGCAATTCTGGAAATGGCCAGCCATCGGGGTCGGCAGCTACTCTTACTATTGGGAGGGTGACTTCTCCTGCAATGGTTCGACCCCGGGGCAGGAGTTGTCCGCGGATTTCTCGGACTCGTATGGCTGGGCGAACATTCCGGATAGCTGCGGCACCGGCTGCTCTCCGACCCAGGAGGCGGCGCTGGCTGAACTGAACTACGAGGTAGGCGTGGCCTTCAACATGAATTACGGGCACTGCGGCTCCGGCGCCTCGGTTTCCAGGGGACTGATAGCGTATCCGACCTACTTCAAGTACAGTGCCGACATCAGCCAGGAGTTCCGCGCCGGTTACGATCTGGCCGGATGGTTTGGCCTCATCCAGGAAGAGATCGACGCCGGTCGACCGGCGCAATACGTCATCAGCAGGCACTCCATTGTCTGCGACGGCTATCGGGACCAGTACGGGCAGTATGAGTACCACATGAACTACGGTTGGGGCGGAAGTTTCAATACCTGGTTTGTGCTCGACAGTCTGTATTGCAGTTGGGAACCCGAATCGCTGTGTCCGGCCGAAATAGAGTGGATGCTGACTCACATTGTGCCCCAGATCGATCCGGTGCTCGAACTTGTCGGTTACACGCTCAATGACGCCTCCGGCGACGGGGACGGCCACGCCGACCCGGACGAGGTCCCTCGGCTCACGGTCACGGTACGCAATCGCGGGTGGGATGCATACTACGTGGCCGGCAAACTTAGCACCGACGACCCGTACATCACGTTCGGCGTAGATTCTCTGGGCATTGCCGATGCCATTGTCTGGGGTGACAGCGCTACCGCGCCGACGGAGTACTATGTCGGTATTCTCCCGGGGTGCCCGGACCCGCACGTAGCGGTTCTGGAGATGGAGTTGACGGCTATCGGAGGTTACGTCGGTACCGACACCCTTTACCTCTTTATCGGGGACACCCCCGGGTTTGAAGACGATCTTGAAAGCGGACCCGGTTACTGGGAGCACTGGCCGGTCATCCCCACGTACGTTGACGAATGGCATCTGGACAGCTACCGGTCCCACAGCGCGACCACGTCCTTCAAGGCGGGTGCTATGGGAGCAGTCGAGTACACTAATAACGCCGATGGAGGGTTGATAACACCACCGTTCCTGCTTCCCCAGAACCCGGTTCTGGACTTCTGGCACTGGATCGATGCCGAGATCGGCGATGAGACCACCGCCTGGGATGGCAGCATAGTGATGATCTCATCCGGCGACGGCCAGTGGACGCAGGTAGATCCCGTCGGCGGGTATCCATACACCATCATCGACAACCCGGCCAGCCCCTTTGAGCCGGGGACTCCGTGCTTCTCGGGCACGCACGACTGGAGCCAGGTCCAATTCGACCTGGCAGCCTACTCCGGCGTGGTGCAGTTGATGTTTCGCTTCGGCTCGGACGGCGCCGCCGTCGAGGAAGGCTGGTACATTGATGACGTGCAGGTGACCGGCTCCTGCTGCGGCGGCCTTACCGGCAATATTGACTGCGATCCGGAAGAGATTGTCGATATCGGCGATCTAACCGAATTGATTCGATACCTGTTCATTCCGCCGACGCCCACGCTTTGCTGTGAGGAAGAGGCGAACATCGATGGCGACCCGGCTGGCCTTGTGGACATTGGTGATCTGACGGGATTGATCGCTTACCTGTTCATTTCACCCAACCCGGATCCGGCTCCGTGCCCATAGCACGCGTGAAGTGATGTCCCGACGCCGACCGGCGGCGACAAGTTGTGGCTCAGCCCGGCGATGAGTGATCTTGTCACACATCGCCGGGCGTTCTTTGTGAATTCCGTCACATGAATGCGGGAAGGTGACCGGTTTGCCGCATGCGGTGCAGGAGCGGTCGAGCCATTGCTGACGCCGCCCGGGTAGCGCTGTCGCGGCTATCCGTGACAGCCGGGTGTGGCACGATGCCGTTGTCTTGGCCGGTGGTGGCGCGGCGGCAAGTTACGGCAGGACGGGGGAATACACGCGATCAGTCTCTTCCGCTCCACGGCCGATTCAGCGGTCGTGTGATCATGTGCCGGACGCGACCGGGCGCGGTACACGAAGGTGCCAGTCACTGTGCAGGTGCCTGCAAGTGTTGGCTGTTCCCGGTCCGGTGCGCGCAGGTATAGCCAGTGTGGTAACCGACAGTCGGCGCACGCGCTCGCGCCCGTATTCCCTTGTGCCGCAAAATAAAAGTGTTGACACGGTTTGAGGCTACCGATATATTGTGAACAAGCAGGCAGACGATATTATTTCCGGTTTGCGCTCACTTTACTTACATGCGCCGTGCTATCTGAATATGAATGAGGCTGGTGTAGTCATACGCCTGGCCGCAAGACATACTATATAACACACCAGAATCCCGGGGAGGGATTATGAAAGCAAGAGTAATACTGATTGCTCTCTGCGTGGTCGTGCTGTTGGCGTTGGGGACGGCAGCCGATCCGCAGCAGCCGCAGAGAGCAGAGCCAACCGCCACGTTTACCGTGACGAGTACGGCTGACGACGGGACGGCCGGGACTCTGCGGTGGGCCATCAACTCGGCCAACAGCACTACCGGGTCCGATATGATCAACTTTGCCATCCCGGGGACCGGGCCGCACTATATCTACCCGATCAATCAGCTTCCGCCGCTGACCGACCCGGCCGGTGTAGCCATTAATGGCCTCACCCAGACCGGGGCCAGTTTGGGGACGACCCCACCGTCGACGGTCGTCCTGAAGATTGTGATCAACGGCAGCAACGCCGGCCCCGCTCACGGTCTGTGGGTTCAGTCGAACAACAACCTCATCATAGCCCTTGGGATCGAAGCCTTCGAGTACGACGGGATTCGTATCGAAGGGATCATGGAAGCTTCCTCCAACATAGTCCAAGGCTGTTTCATCGGTACTGATGTGACCGGGTATGCGGACAAGGGTAATGGCCGGGCGACCAGCAGTTTGTGGGCCGGGGTCCATATCCTGAACCAGCCCGGTGGAACTGCGGTGCAGAATATTGTCAACTACAGTCTCATATCCGGGAACTGGTCCGACGGTGTGTGGATCGAGGGTCCGAAACAGCCCGGTGACGTGGGCTTCAATAGTGTCCACGACTGCTACATCGGAACCGACATCAGGGGTAACAGCGCCATTCAGAATGATCATGAAGGCGTCTGTTTGTGCGAAGGTGCCCATGACAACCTCATTCAGGACAACGTCATCTCCGGCAACGGCTGGGACGGTGTCGGGATACAGGGATACTCGAACGAGCAGTATCCGGCCCCGCCGATTCATAGCCACTCGAACTCCATTACTAGAAACCTGATCGGTCTTGACGTCAATCGCAACCCGCTGGGCAACGGCATGCACGGTGTCGCCATCGGCGAGTACGGCCCCGGGCAGTTCGGCTTCGCTCCATCTAACACCGTTGACCTCAACGAGATCGCCTATAACGGGACCGATGGCGTAGCCGTCTGGGAAGACCTGTACGACAACACCAACTGTGACGGGAATAAAATCACCCAGAACTCCATCCACAACAACGGTGGGTTGGGGATCGACCTGCAGAATGACGGCGTGACGCTCAACGATCCCGGGGACCTCGATGACAAGGGAAACGAGGAGATGAATTTCCCGGTGATCACCGGTGCCTCCTTTTCCGGCGGTACGACCACCATCACCGGAACGTACGAAGCGAGCATGACCACTGTCGAGGTCTTTAAGGCCCAGCTGGACCCGACCGGCTACGGTGAAGGTGAAATATACCTCGGCGACGCCGTGTTGGACGGCGGCGGTGGCTGGACTCTTTCGACGACTGCGCTGGCAGCGGGTGATTTCGTGACGGCAACCGCGACGGACGGGGCCAACAATACGTCTGAGTTCTGTGCCGACGTTCAGGTGACCAGCAGCGTCGTCGATTGGGACTGCATTGACAACCCGCCGGACGGCAAGACGGCCGGCGGAGACGAGACAGAGCCGAACGACCAGTGCACGGACGCCGACTATGCCGCCTGTGAGACCGCCTACTGCGGGGATATCACGGATGGCGACGAGGACTGGTGGGTGGTCACTTTGCCGGAGGATGCGTGCTACTGCCTGCACGTGCGCGTCTTCGGTGACGACACGCCGAACCAGTACGCCTATGGCGGCGGGTTGAACCCGGCCCTGACGGTCTACGCGGATGACTGCACCACGCAGTTGTTCTCAAACCTCGACCACAACGGCACCTTCCCGGACGCCGAGGGTCAGGACTCGCAGTACGACTGCCAGGATCCCGGCAACTGCTATCTGCCCGGGACCACGCTGTACCTTAAGATTACTTCCGAGCAGGCGACCCACGGCCCGTACCTCCTGGTGATAAACTGCGATATCTGCGAGTGTCCCGAGGAGCCTGCGGACACGTGTGAATATTACAAAGGTCCGTACGAGGACTACGCGCCGGTCGGCATGCCGGACTTCGACCAGAAACAGGATGCCTGGACTTCGCCGGTGACCGGAGGCTGGTCACACTGCGGTCCGGTGGCCCTGGCCAACTGCTTCTGGTGGTTCGACTCCAAGTTCGAGCCGGATCCGGTGGACCCCACGCCGTTCTATCCCGGCCCGGGCTACCCGGCACCCAACGACGGCTATTCGCTGGTGCAGTCCTACGAGGTGCAGGGCGCCTGGGACGACCACGACACCAACAACGTGATGCCGTTCGTTGATTCTCTGGCCCTGTACTGCAATACCAACCCGCCGGGAACCGGCAGGAGCGGCACGAACATCTTTGACCTCGAACAGGGAGCGCGGGACTGGCTCACGAAGACGGGCCTGACTTCCCTCTTCACCATTGAGGTCTTCCCGGTGGATGACGTTACCGACCACGGTTTCGAGTACATTCGGGAGGAGGTCCTGAGAAGCCAGGATGTGATTCTCCTGATCGGGTTCTACGAAGAGTTCCCGGGCGAGCCGCCGTACTGCGAGCGCATCGGCGGCCACTACGTGACCGTGGCCGGGACGTGCACCGATGTGATTGACTCGGCACTGTGCATCTCCGACCCGTTCTTCGACAACAACGAGGCCGTGGCCCATGCGGCGAGCCTGCACAACGACGCGGCGCTGGTTTCCGGCCCGCACGGTACCATACACCACGACAGGTATGATGTTGGCGTGGTCAATTGCATGATGATGGTGCCGCCGCTGTTCCAGCTGGAGTTGCTGGGCTATCCCGTCAATCCCGTCAATGTTGTGCCGTTTATCGGCATGAACGATATTAACGACATGACTCCGATGGACCCGACGGGCGCGCCGATCCACGCCATCATTGAATATGCAGTTGTCATTTGCCCGGTTGATTTACCGCCTGAGCCGACGCTTGGCAAGGTGAAGCACAACATCGACGGCTACAAGCCCGGTGACGGGAACCCCGTCGGCACCTACTGGAATGAGCTGTGGCCGAACTTCAACGAACCCTGGCAGCTCACCAGCTGGGTGGACAACGGCGACGGCGTGCTGAGCTACTGCGATACGATCGATTTCACGCACACGGCTACTGGCATGAAGATCTGGGAGCACGTCGAGAAGGTGACGCCCACGATCGGGCTGAATGAACCTACCGGCGGTCCGGTCATCTACTATCTGGAAGCCCTCGATCCGAACCCGAATATCGATCCCATCACCGATCCGGTCGGCAGTTGGTGGCACGAGGTGTGGCCGATCTACTGTACGCCCTGGAAGATCACCGACTGGACTGATAATGGCAACGGGTACCTGGACTACGGCGACAACGTAGTAATCACTCCTATGCAAGGCGATCCGGTAGGGTTGCTTGTCTATGAAGTGCAAACTGATATTATCACCACGCCGCTGCCGACGCCGGGAGACGAGTATGACCACAATCTGGACGGGTACCTGCCATCCGACGGTAACCCGACCGATCGTGTTTGGCACGAACTCTGGCCGAACTACTGCGATCTCTGGTATGTCGCGGAGTGGCGGGACAACGGTGATAAGATACTCAGCTTCTGCGACACTCTTAAGTTCGCGAGCCAGCAGATTCCGGACTCGGTCATCTGGAAGCACGTCGAGGAAGTCACGCTTACGGTCAAGCTCGCGTTCGGTGAGGATACGACGTACATGGACTACATGTGCGGCAACCCGATGGCCGCGCCCATCGGGAGTCCTGTCATCTTTACCTACTGGTTGCAGGTCTACCCGCACACGCTCACGCGGTATATGGCCACAGGCTGGGGTGACAATGGCAGCGGCGTCCTTGACTCATGTGATAACCTGGGGCTGATGGCGATTGACGGTCCGGATTCAGGCACCGTCACGATGTATCACGTCGAAGGCACACAGACGGACATCGTGACCACGTACGTGGACATGGAGCCTGAGGTCGACACCTGTGACTACTACAAGTCGCCGTACGAGGACTATGCGCCCAACGGTATGCCGGACTTCGATCAGAAGCAGGATGCCTGGGTGGATGTGCCCGGCGGCAAATGGACGCACTGCGGCCCGGTGGCCCTGGCCAACTGCTTCTGGTGGTTTGACTCGAAGTTCGAGCCGGATCCGGTCGATCCCACACCCTTCTGGCCCGGTCCGGGCAACCCGCCGGCCAACGACGGCTATCCGTTGGTAACGTCGTACGATCCGACGGGCGGATGGGACGATCACGATACCAACAACGTGATGCCGTTTATTGACTCGCTGGCCGCGTACTGCAGTACCAATCTGATGGGTGGTCCGTGGGGCACGTTCATTTACGACCTGGCAGACGGTGCCAATAACTGGCTGATCGCGCACGGTCTGGACCAGGAGTATACGATCACTCTGGTGCCCAACCCGACGTACCCCGACATCCAGGAGCAGGTCCTGATGAGCCAGGACGTGATCCTGCTGCTGGGATTCTGGCAGCTTGACTCACCGGAACCGGGGCAGTGCTGCCGCTTCGGCGGACACTACGTGACGGTGGCCGGTGTCTGCAGGACCGACCCGGCTATCTGCATATCCGACCCGTTCTACAACATGCAGGAGGGCGAACCGCCGGTCGGCAGTTCCCACGGGGCGAGTCTGCACAACGATGCCTGGTACGTTTCGGCTCCGCACGGCACGATTCACCACGACAAGTACTACGTCGGCCCGCCGCTCATGCCGTGCCCGATGGCTGCACCGCCCGCGCTCGAGGTCTACGGCTATCCGACGGTGTTGCCGGATATCCTTACGTTCTACAACCAGAACGCGGTTGATCCGGGTACGCCCATGTGTCCGTTGCAGACCGGAGAATTCCAGACGCTGGTGGAGTATGCCATCGTGATCTGCCCGGCTGACACCTGCGCCGGCCAGTTGCCCGGTGACGCCAACACCGACGGAGTCATAAACTCGGATGACATCACCTTCCTGACGGATCTGTTCGAGAACGACGGGCCTGATCCGAATCCGAAGGCCAACGGCGATCCCAACGGTGACTGCCTGGTCAACTACGCTGACATCGACTTCCTGACTACTTACCTGTACCTCGGAGGCCCTGAACCGGTCGAGTGCACCTGTGTCGATCCGCGTATCACCTGCTGTTACCAGCTCACCGGTAACATCGACTGTGATGCGGCGGAAATCGTCGACATCGGTGACCTGACGGCGCTGATCCGTTACCTCTTCATCCCGCCCATTCCGACGCTGTGTTGCCCGGAGGAGGCGAATGTTGACGGTGATGCGGCAGGGATTATAGACATCGGCGACCTGACGGGGCTGATTGCCTACCTGTTCATCTCGCCGAATCCGCTTCCGGAGCACTGCTTGTAGGCGGTCAGCACCGCGTGATGCGATCACGCATCGAATGAAACCGACCCGGCCCCTTAGCAAAAGGGGCCGGGTTTTTTTAATGATGGGCGGGCCGGTGTATACCGGTGGAGGGGAGCCGGCTGTCGTCGTCGACGGTCGCCGCTGCTCTTGTACTCGTGGCCGAAAGGTGTTAGAATGCAGGTGGCCGTCAGTACGTGAACCGCTCTTTCAGGTGGCGTCCAGCTTATGTGTGATTATTTGATCAATCCCCATCGTCGCGCTGAACCGGACTTCGATTCGGACATAGTCTCGGCCTTCGAGAGCCGCGACATCTTTCCGTTTCACCAGGCTCTTCCGGGCTATGCGCCGACGCCGTTGCTGTCGCTGCCGACCCTGGCCGGGCGGCTCGGCTTGAGACGGGTTCTCGTCAAGGATGAATCGCACCGCCTCGGGCTGTCCGCCTTCAAGGTGCTGGGTGCGTCGTACGCGATATACCGCTTCCTGAAACGCCGGTCTGAGGCGGCCACGGGAAAACCGTTCGAGATAGCTGACTTTTTCCGGCGGGATCAGGCCGCGCGAGGGAACTCTGTCACCTTTTGTACGGCTACGGACGGCAACCACGGCCGGGCGGTGGCATGGACCGCGAAATTGGTAGGGCAGAGGGCGGTCATCTACATGCCCCGAGGCAGCGTTCGCGCGAGAGTGGAGAGTATCGAGAAGGAAAACGCAAAGGTTTTCATCGTGGACGGCAATTATGACGACGCGGTGAAACAGGCGGCCGCTGACGCCGACCTCAACGGCTGGCAGATAATCTCCGACACCGCCTACCCCGGCTACATGGAGATTCCCGCATGGGTCCAGGCCGGTTACACGACGTTGTTCCGGGAAATCGACGAGAGCCTTGCCGGAAGTCCGGCCGTGGAAACAGACGTTGTCTTCATTCAGTCCGGCGTCGGCAGCCTGGCGGCGGCGGCAGCGTGGCACAACGTCCGGGGCCGGTCAGGTCGCAGACCCGGGCTGGTGAACGTCGAACCATCCGCGGCGGACTGCCTGTTGGCGTCGGCTCGTTCATCGTCCGGCGACGTCCGCTCGACCACCGGCAGTCGGGACACCATTATGGCGGGCCTGAACTGCGGCACGCCCTCGCTTGTTGCCTGGCCGGTGGTGAAACAGGTCGTGGACGTATTCATGTCCATTCCGGATCGGTTTAGCAAGCGGGCCATGCGGACGTTCTACCACCCGGGTCGATCGGACGAACGCATCGAGTCGGGCGAATCCGGCGCCGCCGGTCTTGGCGCCCTGCTGGCGCTCTGTGAAGCCGCTTCGCTGGCGCCCGCCCGCGAGGCGCTCGGTCTCGGCAGTGACAGCACCATTCTGCTCATCAACACCGAGGGCGCGACCGACCCGGTCAATTTCCGCAAGGTCGTCAATGTCGATTAACTCCCCACCGTAAACACCGATAACTTACACCAGGCGGGGTTCAGTCGTGCGCGGGCGTCGAGACATTTCGACCTTGCCATGCCGGGAAGTCATGTTATATTGAAAGGCGTACATACCCGCCACTTCAGGAGAGATTCATGCGCCGCAAAGCACACCTTGTCTGCCTGCTCGTCTTCCTGCTGGCCTTTGCCGCCCTTGTACGGGCCGGAAACCTGAACAACCAGCAGGCGCGAGTGTATTTCGACACCAAGCAGCAGTATGTTGATCTGCTCGGGCTGCACCTTGACGTCGCGACCCGTGGTGACGACTACTTTGACGTGATTACCAATCCCGACGAACTGGCCCGCCTGGACTCGCTCGGGTTTCGGACGGAGATCATCCACGAGGACCTGGCGCAGTTCTACCGCTCACGCATGTTCATGCGGCCGACCGACATGGGCGGCTATAAGACGCTCGACGAGGTCTACGCTGCTCTCGATGCGATAATCGCCGACCACCCGGGTATCGTTTCGGCGAGGCAGAGTATCGGCAAAACGATTGAAATGCGCGACATGTGGGCGGTCAAGATCTCCGACAATCCGGATGTCGACGAGGACGAGCCGGAAATTTTTTTCTCGGGCGCCATTCATGCCCGTGAGGTAATCACGCCGGAGCTTCTGCTGTATTACATGGACTACCTGACGGACAACTACGGGTCGATCACGGAGGTGACCGACCTTGTGGACGAACGCGAAATCTGGTTCGTCCTGGTGATCAATCCCGACGGTTACTACCACAATGAAGTGATAGAGCCTGACGGCGGCGGCATGTGGCGCAAGAACCGTCGCTACAACGGTGACGGTACGTACGGGGTGGACCTCAACCGGAATTTCGGCTATAACTGGGGCTATGACGACATCGGCTCGTCGCCCTACACATCCGATGAGATATACCGTGGCAGCGATCCGTTCTCCGAACCCGAGACGCAGAACATGAGGGACTTCATCGAAAGCCGCCACTTCGTGATCAGCATCTACTATCACTCCTTCTCCAATCTTGTCGTCTGGCCCTGGTCGTACGACCAGTTTCTTACGCCGGATAACGATCTTTTCGATGCCATGGCGGATTCCATTCAGGCGCATAACGGTTACGCGGCCCTTCCCGGCTGGGCCTTCTACCCGGTTAACGGTGACAGCGACGACTGGGGGTACGGAGAGCAGATGACCAAGGACAGGGTCTTTTCCATGACCATTGAGGTGGGCGGCGATGACGACGGTTTCTGGCCGCCGTTGTACCGTGTTCCCGAGTTGGTGCAGGAAAACCTCGAGCCGAACCTGTTCCTGACGCGGGTTGCCGGGTCGGTCTACCGGTTGCGTGCTCCGGCGACGCCGCAGATCGTGCTGCCTGAAACGGTGGACAGCGCGGGTTATGACGTTGCCTGGACGTTCTCCGACACCCTGAACCCGGCGGTGGCGTTCGAATTGACCGAGTTGCAGGGCTACCAGCGGGTTCTTGACGAAGCCGTCGATTTCGCGCGCTGGGAGGACGACGGGTTTGAGATATCCGGCGTGCGGAGTCACTCCCCTGGGGCGAGCTTTTACTCCACGCGCGGGAACCTGCTCCTGAACGACCTTCGTTCAAAGTATCCGTGCACCGTCCAGCCGGGCGACACGCTGAGGTTCTGGACGTGGTACGATATTGAAACCAACTGGGACTATGCCTACGTCGGTGTCTCCACGGACGGCGCGGAGTTCATCACCATCCCGGGCAACCTGACGACAACGTATGATCCTTACGGCAGCAACGCGGGCCACGGCATTACCGGCTCCTCGAGCGGCTGGGTCCAGGCCGTCTTCGACCTGGCGGCCTTTGTCGGGCAGGACGTGTACTTTCGTTTCTCATACGTGACGGACGGCTACGTCTCCGAAGAGGGCATCTATATTGACGACGTATACCCTGCCGTTGAGTTTGCGGTGGGAAACGTCATATCGTCCACGCTATCTGACACCCCGTATCATTTCTCGGACAAACCCGTCGGTACCTACTACTACCGGCTGCGGGCGCAGGATGCCGAGGACCAGTGGAGCCTTCCGTCACCCCTGGCCGGTACGATCGTCACCAGCGGCGCCGTCTGCTTCGATTCCGACGGTGACGGTTTCGGCGATCCCGATCATCCCGAGAACGAATGCCCGGTCGACAATTGCCCGGACGTCTTCAATCCTGACCAGACCGACAGTGACCTTGACGGTCTGGGTGACTCCTGCGATACTATCTTCGCCGGAGACCTTGACGTGGACGGCGTTACCAGCACGGTGGCCGACCTGGTCGTGGCCAATCACTATTTCCTGAGCGGACTATCGGCTTTTGCGGTAGACCCGCCCACTCAGATTGCACAGTTTGACGTCAACTGCGACGGCGCGACCCTTTCGACTGCCGATCTCTACACCCTGACCGATATCGTCATGGGCGACGTCGAGCCCTGCTACGAAGGCCTCTTCAGACATGAACCGGGGGCACTTCCGTGGTATGCGTCTAAGGATGCCGCCATCGCGCTCCCGGATCAGGACTCCACGTACGAGATAGTGGTGGATAGCGTGATCGTACCGGAGACCGACACGGCGCGTGTCGCCGTTCGTTTCCATGGCGGCTCGGAGGCCTTTCTGGCCTTTCAGTTCAATCTCGAGTACTCCACCCGTCATCTGGAACTGCTTGACGCCACTCTGGACGAGGATTACAGCGAGTGGAACTGGTTCGAGCATCGCACCCGCGTGATCGGCGACAGCGCCAGAACGACAATTGCGGGCGTGGCCTGGAGCTTTAGCGGTTCGAGTCAGCCCGGTCAGAGCCAGACGATGTCGACCGACAGCGCCGCTCTCGTATGGCTGACGTTCCACCTTCTCAGAACCGACACCGCCTTCGTCATGACCGTTAAGTTTGTCTGGGAACGCTGCGGTGACAACACGCTGGCCGTCGGCACCCTCGACCCGATCACTCCCTCGCTGACCCTGGAACGCCTGGCCGTCTCCAGGAACGTGTACGATTTCTTCTCCACGGACATTACCGGTCAGCCGACTTACGGCGGATGCGGCGATGAGTGCCTGGCCGGCTGGCTGGGTGCCGTCCCGACCCGCCTTATCGACTTCCGCACCGGCTACGTGAGGTATCTGGGCACCTGCTGTTACCGTATGTCCGGCAACGTCGACTGCGATCCCGACGACATCGTCGACATCGGCGACCTGACCAGGCTTATCGACTATCTCTTTATCAGCGAGGAACCGCTGTGCTGTCCGGATGAGGCCAACTGCGACGGCGACTTTGCAGGAGTGGTGGATATCGGCGACCTGACCCGGCTGATCAGCTACCTGTTCATATCGGGTGACCCCCTGTATTTCTGCCAGTGAAGCCGCTTCCCGGCTTCTCAAAGGCCGGGGCGAATCCGGCCGGTCGGGCTGCCCCGGCCGGCCTTCTTTTTTGCCCGCTGTGTGACCTCTGCCTTCCATAACGCCTGATTGTCAAGCCAATTGCCGGACCCCGGCAACGTGGCGTCATCACATCTGAAAAAAAACAGCCGCTCCCTAAGAAAAAAGTTGCAACACGACTATTTCCATCCTATTTTGACGCAGGGAATGGGTTGACATTGCATCTAGGTAGGCTCAGAAGTTTATGGGCCGCACCGTGGGTATTACTCCTGGTTCTCTGGGCGGTATCTTATCCGGCCGCCCAGGACGTCATGCCCCGCTGCGTTACGCTCAGTTGGACGGCTCCCGGCGATGACGGCGACGTCGGGACGGCCGCTCTGTATGATATCCGTTATTCCACCTCTTACCTGACCGAGGCAAACTGGGCTTCCGCCGCCCGGGCGCTGTATGTCCCAACGCCGGAGCCGGCCGGGACCCGCCAGTGGGTCACCGTTACCAACCTTGAGCCTGCCACTACCTACTATATTGCGCTTAAGACGGCCGATGAGCGCATGAATTGGTCGGAGATGTCGAACGTTGTGGCCAGGACCACGCCGCCGGACATCTGCGTGGGCGAGGTCGGCAACGCCGACTGCGACCCCGAGGAGAAGATCGATATCGGTGACCTCACCACGCTCATCAGGTACCTCTTTATCGAGCGGGAATCGGCCTGCATCTGCCTGACCGAGGCCAACATCGACGGCGACCCTGACGGCGTGGTGGACATCTTCGACCTGACCCTGTTGATAGGCGTTCTCTTCACCAGTGACCCCTACCTGCCACCGTGCCCTTAGGGCGCACGACGCTCTGCTTCCATCGCCTGTCCTGTGAGCAGTAGCAGGGCAGAACCTCCTGGCGGTTCCGCCAACTTGCCGCTGACAGAATATGCTACAATTTCCATCGCGTTTCTGTCGATTCTCTTTCCATACTCTTCTCCAACTCATTGTGTCACATCTGGTGCGCGTGCTTCGTCCTTTCCTAACGTGTTCGGGGTCAAGGTAATAGGTGGACAACCGGGTAGGTTGCGCTTGCGGGCCGGTCTCATCTCCGCCCGGCAGCGGGGATCCGGTCGCGGGGCAGACATGGTGTGTGGGCCGCTTTGTGATAACTGAGCAGCGAGAGAGAATCCCGACGGAACGGATTTTTCGCTTGACACAGCATGGGCAGTGAAGTATACATTTAAGCATCGGGGGTCGGCGAGGGAGGGCGCCCTCTCGGCACAGCACGTCCTCTGCCCCTTTTAGCACACATAAGCACACCAGTCAAGAGCACACCGACACGCAAGATCAGGTCTCGTGTGGCGTCTTGAGTACGCCAGGTGATGTGGCAGTAGTACTTCGGTAGTACCTGCAGTGTGAGTTCGCAGCCTTGGCTGCATGACTTCCATTGGGAGACAGGTGATGACTGGGAACCCTCTCGGCCGGTTGGCCGAGTGGCGTAACATCGTCGCTTCCGGGCCGTCTGCACATGGATGCGCGTTAAGTCGGTGCTGTTGGGGCTACATCAATCACTCCATATGGCAAAACTTAGTCAGGGGGTTATTGCGCCATGTCGTATCTCCGGATACGACATGAGTGGGAACAGAGCATAACAGGAAAGGAGGTGCAGCGGGTCAAACCAAGTTATCAGTATCAAGAAAAACAGACCTGAGCCGAGCAGAAATGGGCGTTTGGGTAAGGCCACAGGGCTATGGTCATAATGAAATCAGGCGCAGGCAGGGGTAGTCAGAGAACCAACCTGGGAACGTGTTGAACTCAAAGACCACTCCCCACCCGCTTTTCATAAAATATGCCAGCAGTCCCTATTCCGCAAGGGGGAAAGTTCCATCCCATCCGAACCGGCCTTGCCCACCCTATCTGCATGAAAGGAGGTGGGTTGGGCGACAAGTATTCAATTTTGACTCAGGTCCGGCACCTCTCGATTCGAGGGGTGCCGGACGGAAACTGGATTATATCTATAGTGAATTCCTTGCGGAATTCTTTTGGAGGAGAGAATGTGTAGATCTTTCAAAATAGTCCTGTTCATGACGGCTGCTGTGCTTTTTGCGGTGCCGGCTATGGCCCAGTATACAGTGTTCGTCGTGGACGACGACGGTGATCCGGCGACCACTTACCCGACACTGGCCCAGGCCGTAGCGACCGCACAGGCGTTTGCCGGTGAGCACCGCATTGAGATCCGCCCCGGTGCCTACTCTGACGTGGGCGTGTGGATCGACCACAGCCAACCCGGTGTGATTCGCGAGATCGTGGGAGATGACAAGAGTACCGTAATTTTCACGGCTCCTGTCTTCCAGACCGGGACCTGGCTGGATCCTCACGGAACCACTGATCTGACCATTACCGGGATTACGGTGGTCAGCTACCTGTACGGTATCCGTACCTACGTCAGTGGCTGTAATGAGCTCCACGTATACGACTGCATCTTCGATGACAACGGTGCTGACGGCTACGATGGCACTACGGCCAGTACGTTGGGCGGCGGCATCTGGGTGCACGGCAGTGACTGTGTCATTGAGTATGTCGAGGTAATGAACGGTGAGTGGGGTATCCGCTACGGTAACTGGTTCGCCACCGCTCTGGATGACAACATTGTGCGACATTGCTACGTCCACAACATGGAAGAGTACGCCATGTGGTTCGTTGGCGGCACGTCTGCAGGCACCATGAATAATCTCCTCGTGGAGGATAATGTTGTCGACAGCTGTGTGGATTACGGCATCCAGTTCTGGCCCGTGGGAGCAACGTTCAATAATCCGGTCATCCAGCATAATACGGTGACCAATGTCATGTGGGAGGGTATCCTGGTAACCGGTGCCAATGGTGGCTCTATTCTGAACAATGAAGTCACCGGCTGCTCGTATGGCACCACGGCTCCGCACAACAGCAACTCGGATCCCCATGGCGGTATCTGGGTTAATAACTGCAGTTCCATGCTGGTCCACGACAACACCAGCTACGACAACGGTGGCGCCGGCACCGCCAATTGCGATTACGGTATCTACGCCACCGGGGACCATAACGACATTCGCTGGAACTGCCTGTTCAACCACGCCGGGGTCGAGGGTTACGACGGTGGTGACGGAACCAACGTCTGGAGACGCAATTACTTCGAAGACCTGGTCACCAACCTTGCGTATCCCGACTACGATCTCGACGGCGGTATGGAAACCGACACCAACCCGTGGCTGTACGACAACAGCGCGGTCACTGTCGAAGCCCAGCCGATGGAAGTCTGGACCACGTTTGACGTGGACGTCGACTGGACCATCCCGGGCTGCGCGGAGTTGGACAGCGTTCACCTGGCGGCGTATAGCTTCGTGGTGAACTACGACCCGACGGTGCTGGACTACGTCGATGGGTCAGCCGTTTATGACGAGGCTTATCTGGGCAACACGGCTGCCGGTGCACTTTACACGCCGATCGCAGTCGATGAGGTGGCCGGCACGATCAGCTTTGCCGCGACCAACTTCACCGAGCCCGGCTTAGGCGATGCACGGCTGACTCTGTTGCAGTTCCAGGCCATCGCAACGGGAAACACCAGCATCACGATATTATCCGACTATCGTGATCCGAATAACGACCCGATCCCGACCGGGAACATGCCGCTAAGTCTGGTCGTGGAGGACAACACGCCTCCGGCGATCACCGTGACGGCTAATGATCCAATCGGGGACGGCACCTATTCAGAGGGCGGACCCGGTCCCGGGCCGCATGTCGACCTGTACGTCGAGGGCACGGTAACCGATAACTATGCCCTTTGGGATGTCTGGTACCGGTTGAACGATGGGGGTGGCTTCATTCCCATAGGCCCGGTGTCGGGCACGTCGGATGTCTATGGCCTTCTGCCCGGTTCATTCTACATTCCTCTCACGGCAGCTCCGGCCGGTCCCAACTCACTGAATGTTCTGGTGCGCGACCAGTCGGGTAACCGCGACTCGGTGTACTACTACTTCACGATTGACCGCACCGGGCCGACAATGACGGTCGATGCCTACGATGCCGACGGTTGTGCGCCGAATGCCGCGTTCACCGACAATACTGCCATTCTTGTGGACCTCACGGGCGATCCTGATATCGCCCAGTACGAGATCCGTGAGGATGTGATTGGCTTGTGGGATATGCGCCCGTTTGTCGCCACGGACGACTTCGTCCTGTCCACCGGCGACGCTAACAAAGAGGTCAAGGTACGTGGTACCGACGTCTACGGGAACCGCGGAGCTGTCGCGTCCGACTGGATCGAGCTTGACACTTCGCCGGCTACGCTCAGCTTCGCCATCAGCCCCCTGAAGACGGCCAACGACGTTCTCGCCATCACGGGCGCAGAACTGTCATATGGCAGTCAGACGGCTGAGATAGCCTATATCGTCTCGATGGATCCCGGCGAGAACATCGACGACCTCACTGACTGCTTCTCCGGTCTCTGGGCGGCGCCGAGCCTGCCGTTTGACATAAACCTGTCATCCGGCGACGGTTGGTACTACATCTGGATGAACAGCAAGGAGCGCGCCGGTAATATGCAGACTCCGATTCTGGACTCCATCGAGCTTGACCAGACGGCTCCTGTACTCACTGACTTCACGCTGTTGGATCAGGAGGGTGACGTCTGTTCGGAGAAGATGATGGTGGACTGGGAGGTCTGCTGGACCGGCAGCGATCACGCGATCCTGGAAACATGCCTGGACACCACCGGCAGCTGGTACACATGGGGCGCCTTCGATAACAGCGCGGTCTCATGTTACGGCTGGCCCTGGGCCCCGACCGATGTCGGTGACGGGACGTACACCCGGTATGCGCGGATCACGGACGATGTTGGAAACAAGAGCAATATCATTGAAGCCAGTATCGTCATTGACCGTGTCCTGCCAACTATTGTCACCAGGACCATCGCCGATCGGACTTCCGCCAGCACCTACTGGTCTAACGAGGCCACGATTGTGTTTACCGTTACCGGCGGCGATGCCGACAGTCTCCAGTTCGGCGAGGACGGTACCACATATACCGCCTATGTCGAACACGTTGACCCGACCACCTATGAGTACACCTTCACCGGCCTGACAGGCGGTTACGGTTCCATACGCGGATGGGTCGCAGCGCGAGACTGTGCGAACAATTGGATGGAATGGGCTACCAACTGGATGCACTTCGACCTCAACGCTCCGAACTTCCTGGCCCTGACCATAAACGGCGGCGCTACTATTACCAACAACCCGGTTGTCTCTGTTTATGCCCTGACTGACGAGATCAATCCGTATGAGTTCCAGTTCTCAGAGGATCCGACCTTCACCACCGGTGTTGTCATCTGGACTCATCCGTTCAACAGCGTTACTCAATCCTTCACGCTCACCGGTGGGGATGGCGGTCACACGATTTATGTGAAAGCCATTGACCTGGCCGAGAACGAGACGGTTTCGTCGGCAAGCATCTACCTTGATACGGGTCCTCCCTCAGGTGACTTCGTCCTCCAGCAGAACCCGGCAACCAACCCGTACGCGCTTCCCGGTTACACCAACTCGCTGTACGATAACGAGGCGGTTTCCATCGCGTGCGACGGCGATGTTGTTCAGATGTACCTGAGAAATGAGAATGGTAGCTGGAATACGGGATGGATCACGGTGGCGGCGTCCTGCAGCCCATGCACGCTGTCTGCCCTCGGTGAGGGCGACCGTGAGATCTGGATACTGTTCAAGGACAGCGCCCAGAACACTACTCCTGCCTGGATCAGGGAGAGCATCAAGTACGACGTCACGGGGCCATCCGCTCCCGGCGCGGCAACCGGCACGCCCGGCAGCAGCCTGAACATTGCCTGGTCGCCGGTGGCCGACGCGCAGCTCTCGATCCTCCGGTATAACTTCACCAACGACTATCCCCTGTATCCGAACGACACGGCTCCACACCCGCAGACACTGATGGAGGGGATTTTTGAGGCTGAAGTGGCCGACACGGTGTACGCGTTCCCGGGTCCGCATCCGGATATCTATTCCTTCTCGATCTGGTCGATGGACAGTTCCGGCAACGTTTCCACTGTTCCCAACGACCAGGTGACCGGGACCAACTATATCCTTGGTGACTTCGCCACGGATGACACGACCATGCTGCCGGACGGGTGCATTGACTTCGGTCTCGAATTCGGTGCCCTGGCTGCCTCGTATAACACCAGTACCGGCAGTCCGTACTTCAACGAGTATCTGGATATCGAGGAGACCAGCGACGGCAGTGCTACCGGTTACCCGATTCCGGATGGCGACATCGACTTCAATGACCTGGTCATCTTCGCGTTGAACTACCGAGACTACCGGTGCGGCTCAGAGCCGGGTCGAGGTAATCCGGATATGGAAGTGGACAAGCTGGTGATTGGTCAGCCGACCGTCATCGCCGATTTGCCGGATCGCGTGCAGGCTGGAACACAGTTCAGCGTGCCGATCAGAGTCAGCGGTGTCAGCGGCATCATGGGTTATCACTTCGTGTTCACGTATGATCACTCAAGCCTGGAACTGGTCTCAGTCGAGCCAGGCGCAGCCTATGAATCCGTGGAGCAGTCCTTCTTCTATCATGACAAGGCCGCTCCGGAGATTGATATCAGCAGCGTCATCCTTGGAGACTACCAGTTTGGTGATCAGGAGTTGGTGCGGATAACTTTCCGGGCCACAGTTGAAACTCCGGTAACTGTCGAAGAACAATTGCTCGACGTGCGTGACTGGCACAACAACCAGCCGGTCATGTGCTTCAGCACAACCAGCAGAGTCGAGCTCCCGTCGGAGTTTGCGCTCTCGCAGAACTACCCGAATCCGTTTAACCCGACCACTACCATCAAGCTGAGCCTCAAGGAGGCTTGCCAGTACGAACTGACCATCTACAACGTACTCGGCCAGCAGGTGAGCGTGTTCGAAGGTTTCTCGGAAGCCGGGCGTCTGATTATCACCTGGGATGCTTCCGAGCAGAGTTCCGGGATCTACCTCTACAGGTTGACAGCGGGGTCCTTCACCGCTACCCGGAAGATGGTACTGCTCAAATAGTGCCTCGGTGGGTAAGAAAGGGGAAGGGGGTACCATCCCCCCTTTCCCTTGTTAATCGCGATACCCACCGCAAATGTGTTGTTTGGAGGAACCATGTCCGACAAATGCAAATCTTACCTGACCGTGGCGGCCGTCTTCATTATCGCAACGGCTGCGGCGTCCGATGCCGGGGCGCAGAGAATATTTCTCGATCCCGACACAGTTTTTATTACCACCGGTGTTGATACCGAGTTTGAGCTGGACTTACGAGTTGACAGCGATATAACAAGCCTGAAGCTGTTCGTCTTCTGGCTTAACTTCGATCCAACCAGGCTGGATACTGTCTCTGTCACCGAAGGCCCTCTATTCCCGTCCAGTGGGGCCGTTACCGTATTCAACTACTATCTCGTCGGTGACACGGTCCTTCAGATCGAAGGACTTATTCTCGGGGCCGGTGTCGATGTATCCGGCCCCGGGTTACTAGCCACGATCAGGCTCAAGGCCATTGACAGCGGGTTTGCAGACCTGTCAATGTTCCGTCACGAGACGCGTGATATCCTCAACGTGCTGGTCGAAAGTGAGGCCGCGGGAGCGCCGGTGTTTATCAATTGCCCACCGGATGAGTTCAACCTCGTCAGTCCCATATCCGGCCACGTCGTCTCAGGTTTCCCCGGTGACCAATTCGATCTCGTCTGGAACCGTACCCGATCCGTGTACCCGGGCGAATCCGTCCGGTACACACTTGATTACGGGACATCCCCGACCTTTAACCCGTCGGGCACCACGACTCTGGACGACCTGATCGATACGACCTTCACGCTCTGGGTGGATGACCTGGTCGAGGCGGTCTACTACTGGCGCGTGAGCGCTGAAGGTAATCTCTATGGATATGAGCGGCCCTCGACGCCGCCTTCGGAGTCGTTCGAGTTCGTGTATGGCCTGGTCGAGCCCGAAGAGTTCGACCTGCTGACACCCCAGAACGACGTGTTGTTCGATATCTTCGGCAGTGGCGATATTCTCTTCGACTGGGAGGATGCCCTGAGCGTTATCCCCGGCGACTCGATCACTTACGAGTTCTGCCTCGGTCCTGATCCGGATGTGCCGGCAGGAGCCGTGATTGTCGACTCGACGGAAGACGTTTCGCAACTGCTGATATCCACTGCCGACGTACCCCTGGGCGAATGGGATTACTGGTGCGTTAACGCCGTCAACAAGTTCGGCTTGAACACGTGGTCGACATCCATCAGGTCGGCCATGTTCTATCAACTGGCGGATCTGGATCACGACCGCATAGTCGACATCGCAGACCTGACCTCGCTGATAAGTTTCCTGTTCATCTCGCACGTGGAGCCGGTTCCCTATGAGGCGGCGAATTGTGACTGCGAAGGAACAGTTGATATAGGCGATCTGACCCTGCTTATCGGTTATCTGTTCATGGGCCGTGAATTGCTGCCCTGTCCGTAGGGCCGGGGAGGCGTGTTGATGATGTTACTGACCGGTTCCACGAAACCGGGCCGCAGGCCGGTGGGACGTCAAAGCAGGCTGGGAGTGCCGAAACGGTCTTGACGAATATATAGGGGAAGGCACGTGTAGCTGGACACATAGGTGACCCGATGATCTTTGGTGTGCTCAGGTTGTCGGTCCCGCTTCCTTTGAGAGGGGGGGAGAACCTGTCAGTTGCACGTGCCTCATATATCTTGAGCCCGATGATGCTATTGGCATCACCGGGCTTCTTTAATCACCGCAGGCCGACTCCGAACCCGCCGCAGAACGTAGGTCGGGTTCCGAGGCCGCGGAACGCGGGTGAGAAACCCGACACTTCGCTATTCACGGATACCTTGACCGGCCTGACAGAATCCCGGGATCAGAAGAGAATGAAGCACTCCAATGCGAACATGAGCTCTCAGGCGCACAAAAAAGATTTGGACTGTCGCGTAATCGTCGTATACTACCGTACAGTTCACAACGGTGTCCTTGAGAGGGACGATGGTGTGCCATTCTCAAAGGAGGTACTTATGGCAGCGCAACAGTGTTCTTCAACAGTTCCTTTCCGGATGACATTATTCGGCTGGTTAATGTCTCTGATCATTATCATTACCGTGTTCCTGGTATCCTGCGGAGATGATAAGGCAACTGAATCCGAATTGCCGACAACTGTCACCGACATCGACGGCAATGTATACCAGACAGTAACCATCGGATCACAGGTGTGGATGACGGAGAATCTGATGGTAACCCGTTATCGCAATGGCGACACTATCCCCAATGTGACCGACCACGGCGCCTGGGTTGCTCTTTCCACGGGAGCTTATTGCAACTACAACAACGATACCGCCATTGCCACCGTTTATGGGCGGTTGTACAACTGGTATGCCGTAAATGACAGCCGTAATATAGCGCCGAAGGGCTGGCATGTGGCAACGGAGGAGGAGTGGCAGCAATTGGAGGTGTCAATCGGCATTAGCCCGGCCACAGCCGATTCCATTGGCCGGCATGGAACAGATGAAGGGGGCAAGTTAAAAGAAGCTGATACAACGCATTGGCACAGCCCCAACACGGGCGCTACCAATGAGAGTGGTTTTACGGCACTGCCCAGTGGTGGCAGAGACACAACGACTGACTTCCTCGCTTTGCATGAATGCTCTTTCTTCTGGTCTACTGAAGAGCACGATGGTGTACCACAGGGCAGGGCATTGTTCCGGGCCATGTGGTTCGATGAATCATATATCTGTTGCGACCCGGAATCTAAGAAAGAGGGTTTTTCGGTTCGGTGTGTCAAGGATTAGTTGAGTTTATGCAGGTTGCGTTCTGAATCCGCCGTAAAACGCAGGTCGGGTTCCGAACCCGCCACAATTGTAGGGCGGAACCCCTGCGGTTCCGCCGTGCAGCTTAAAGCGTCAGAAAGAGAAACCGGCAGAACCACTTTGGGTTCTGCCCTGGGGTTGCTGCCCTATGGGGGCTATTGAATCAATTCAGAGGGACCCTCTCCGTGGAGCCGTTTGCGCTGAAGCCATTTGAAACCGTCTGATGTAATGACCGCTATGTCGATCACACCACCCACCCCCCGGGTCGCATTCTGGTCGAATCGTTGCGCCTCGATAGTAGCGCGAACAATAAAAATGGCAAAATCGATGGCATCCTGCAGGGTCATAAGGTCATATCGAATATTGTACCGAAGGTCGTCCGGATTGAAGGGCTTTCGCTCAACAGTTGTATCCACAACGGCAGAATCGAGACTGTCGGTGACGATAACCTCAACCTCTCGAAACCACTTGTGTTCCAGAAGCCGTGGGTCATATCCCTTTATCAATCGACTCCACACGTGTATCTGGCCGCCCACATAAGCACATGGCACTCCAGAAGCGTAGATGGTATCAAGTGAACCATAAACGTCGAACTCGCGCTCCTTCGAAGATGCCTCACGGAGATTTGGGTAGGTTAGCTGGTAGATAGGACGCTTCCCGGTTGAGTCGTATCCACAGACTCTTATCTGGAGAGTCTTCTGAGCATAATTACTCCGCTGGTGTTTGTCATATAGATCAAGGAGCAGCGAGTCCAATCCCAGAACCACAGAATGTGGATCGGTGCGGCTCGAATCCGAAATACCAGATTGATTCTTGTACTGATCGACAAGACTTCCAATGCTGCGTAGATCCGTCTCGGTGTCATACAAATAAGCTGCCCCGTTAAAGGTCACCGCGACATAGCGACCGACTCGCTTGACTTTTTCACCAAAATCAGAGGCCACGCGAGACCCAGCGCTATCCGTTAGAGTGATACGGCTGTCTGCGGCTACCACAAGGCCATCGTACGTTCTCACGACCACAGTAACTGTCGCGTCACAGGCCGCAGTAGCACAGACGACAGCCAGAATTAGGCAGATTGATAGTCTAGTCATGGACCCTCCCTCTCCTTTGTACTTGAAGAATACCGCGTAACATGGCAGCAGCATAACTCGCCACGGGGGTGCTTGTCAAACACACTTTGGGCTATTTTGCTCTGGCTTTGCCGGAGAAGCGGGGCTATATTGTCTGCTATGAAGCCCAACCCCAAGTTTGCGAATGAAACGCCATCGTTCTGGGCACTCGTCCGTTACGCGTCGGAGCAGATTGGCTATTCCAATCGTGCGAAAAAGGGCAAGGTCAAATCTCTGAGGCGATACACGTATAACGAGCTTGATGAGTTTTCGAAGAAGCTTGGAATTGACGACGCAATAGTGCGACGTGTGACCCACTATCTCAACCACAGAGCAGATGTGCTTGAGAAGCACGTTGAGAAGCAGCTCATGAATCGAGAGATAGCGGAGGAGCTATTTTATCGACTGAGGGTCAAGTACAAGCCCACGTGTCACCTACCGTTAAACAAGCAAAAGGGCACCAAACACCATCACGCCTACTTCACTTGCATTATCAACATTCTGACCGAGGCCACGCTCGGTGGGGCGGTATTCGACGATAACCCCAGTCGACTGTTGACTATAAAGGATGCCAAGGGGAGGCTGGTGGCGACGCTGTCGCGGCGACTCGACGGTGCCTACCCCGGAGTGCAAGACCCACACGCCGTCTGGGAGGTCAAGGAGTATTACGGGACCACGACCTTCGGCAGTCGTGTCGCGGATGGTGTTTACGAGACCGAGTTGGATGGTTACGAAATCAACGAAGCGGCAAAAGCCGCGTCGCGTCGCGTCGAACACTATCTATTCGTGGACGACTATTTTACTTGGTGGGATTGTGGCCGGTCTTACCTCTGTCGCTTGATCGATGCGATGCATATGGGGCTGGTTGATGAGGTTATCGTCGGTCGTGAAGTGCTGGTCCACTGGCCGGATATCGTGAGCAAGTGGCCGAGGTAGTTACCACGTCAGCAGCAGCCTATCGTGCACGTCTTCCCCTATCATAGAACTACCGCCATTCTGGAATCGACGCAGCATTGAGCTACCACAGTCCAGCAGGACTTCGCGCTCAAACAAGCCTTTAGGCCACTCGACCGCGATTCGTTTGGTCCCAGACTTCTTCGTACCGTCGATAGAGAGTGCAATCTTCGCCCCTCTTGCCTTGCACACCGCAATCATCTCAACCAACTTAGAGAAGCTGAAATCCTGTGCGCCGTAAAGGATCGACTGTGTGTCAATGTATGGTGGGTCGCAATAGATGAGGTCGCCTTCCCCCGCTGACTGCATGGTCTTGCTGAAAGACTGATTGACGAATTTCGTGTGCTTGACGCGCTCCCGCCATTCATGGAGCCGGGCCTCAAATGTCTCTGGGGCGATCGGCTTATGTGGACCAATCGGTGTGCTAATACGCCCCTCACGTGTGAATCGCATCACTCCACCGTAGCAAGTTCGACTTATGACCATCATATCGAAGGGGTTTGGATGGGCGTTGTACCTGGTCTTAACGTCGTCGTAAACCTGTTGTCGATTCTCATTGAAGCGGGTGATTGTGTCACGGTAGTAGGAAATCAGCGACTCCGGAGCCCTCTGCACCAGCTTCCAGAACTCTACTAACGGCGTAATTACATCGCCCGCTATTCCGCGTGTGGGCGCGACTGTGGCTAAGACTGCGCCGATTCCAAGAAAAGGCTCAAGGTAATGATTATAATCATCCGGGAAGTACGCCGTGATCGTGTGTGCGTACTTGTACTTGTTACCGACCCACTTTAGGAGTTGGCCTTTCGGTCTGGTTCTTGGCAATAGCGAGTGCTGCATCCAGAATGTCCTTAACACTAATAATCTAAAGTCGCATTTTCAAGAAATGCTGTCAAGGCCACTCTGTCAATATGTGATACTGTCACACGCTCAGGCTGTTGGCCGGGCTCAGGCTAAGAGTAGTTGCCTCATTAACTACGTCGTTTCCAAAGGGAATCTACCAGGTCTTCCATCTGAGAAAGGCGGTCTCTGCACAGATCACACACGGGATGGTCAGGGTCGGTCATAGCCGGGCCGCACCCGTTTTCGCATTCCCACACTTCAGTCCAAAGGTTCTTTACTTTGTCCCAGCCAGAACTATCCTTTAACATACTCCCCTCCCTTTCAGTGGTTGCTCAGCAGCCACCACACGATATAAACGATGATGAAGATCCCCTAGGATGATTGCGGCCTGCGCGAAGTGACCTTAGCCCCAGCGCGTGGCCCCCGCCCACAAGAAAATACGCCCGAGAGGAATCGAACCCCTAACCTTCTGATCCGTAGTCAGACGCTCTATCCAATTGAGCTACGGGCGCATTCTTACAGAACTTTAAGTACGAACATCAGCCGCCCCTTGTCAACCTCTTTTGAAGCAGCCCGGTTCAACCGGCCCAGACGAAATACAGAATCAGGGACGCCACCACCACAATGATCGCAAAGATGCCGAACAACCACCGGGCGAGGCTTTTCCGGCCCCGGGTCTTGCCCCCGACGTCGGTCTCGTCCTCGTTCTCGTTCTCGGCTTCCCTTAATTTGGCCACCCAGATGTCCTCGGCCTGAAGTACCTCGGGCGACTCCGTGCCGAGGGTGAAGACCTCGACCTCGGGGATGGGTGATTCCTTGATCTCCTCGACCTTGATAACGACGACGGTGACGTTGTCGCTGCCGCCCCGGTCGTTGGCCATCTGCACGAGGTCGTCGGCTATACGCCTCAGGCCGTCTTTTCGGGCCTTGTCGGCGGTTTCGAAGATTTCGTCGTCATCGGCAAACCCGCACAGGCCGTCGGAGCAGAGGATAAACACCTCTCCGGGCTGGACCTTGACCAGGCGGTAGTCGACCTCGACAGTGTCCCTGACGCCGAGGGCCCGGGTGATGACGTTTTTGGCGACCAGCGAGCTGGCCTCTTCCTGCGACATTTCCTGGCTCTTCTGCATTTCGACCAGCCAGGAGTGGTCTCTGGTGAGCGGCTCGAGCGCCCGGTCGGTCAGGCGGTAGGCGCGGCTGTCGCCGACGTGGGCCACCGACATGACATCGGCCTCAAACGCCACCGCGACGATGGTTGTGCCCATACCGGACAGCCCGGGATCGGCAACGGACCGGCTGAAGATACTTCGGTTGGCCAGGCGAATGGACTTGAGCAGGAGGTCGCCGCCGGCCGGCAGAGTGCGGTCGAGCTTGAGCGCCTCGTCCTGAAGCAGCGGCTTTTGGAACTTCCGGAAAGCCCTTTCGATGGTTACCGAGGCGGTCATGGAGGCGACCTCCCCGGCCTGGTGGCCGCCCATGCCGTCGCAGACGGCATAGACGTTGTTCGCGCTGTCCAGGTGGAGGTAATCTTCGTTGCCCGCGCGGACCAGCCCCGTGTCAGTCTTTCCGACAACCTGTAACTTGGGAAGTAAACTCACTACCTGTCCGAATTCCTTGCCTGGCACACCCTGCCGGTACGCATACCCGGCAGCAGACCGACGGTTGAATTTGCCATAATATCGACAACCTCCCCTTATGGACACAACAAAAAATGGCTAAAAAAAGAAGCCCCGGCCGGGGTCGGCCGGGGCAGAAAGGCATTGGTGATAAGAGGAGAAGCTATTTTACAAGGATCATTTTCCTGCTCTGCACCGCGTACTCGGTCACGAGGCGGTAGAAGTAGATTCCGCTGGCCAGGGGCGAAGCGTCGTACGCGACCTCGTGGGGTCCGTCAGAGAGCGCGCCCAGGTCCAGGACGTCAATCTGGCGGCCAAGCACGTTGTAGATTTCCAACCTGGTCTGCGAGCGCATGGGCAGGGTAAACGGGATGGTGGTGGTCGGGTTGAACGGGTTCGGGTAGTTCTGATTGAGCGTAAACCCGCCCGGCAGGGCCGATTCCGGCTCGTCGACGTCCACCAGCGCCATGGTGATGCTCATACTGCCACTGATCTTTTTCGTCGTGTCGAGATGGGAGAAGACCGTGTAATAGACCGTATCCACCGTAAAGGCGTTGAAAATGGGTACGCGGACGTCGAACGAAACGGGCACCACCTCGCCGGAGTCGGCGTATACGGCGGTGTCCGGAGCCGTCGCTTCCCACAGGAACAGGCTCGGGCCGGTAGCGCTGTCGGGCACGGACATGCTCAGCGTGACGCCGTAGAAATCGATGCCGTTGCCGTCGTTCTTGATACGCACCACAACGTTGACGGTGTCGCCCCACTCCACGACCCTGTCAATGGCCGGCTGATACAGCGTCGGCATGATCGTCCCCGTCGCCGTGAGCGTGACGGACTTGAGCGCGTTCTGCGACCACGTGTCGTCACCGGCGGTAACAGTAGCGGTCCTGCCGTTGATCTTGAATATGATCTGCTCGTCGCCCACGGCTCCCTCATCGAGGGTCTCCGTTCTCGGATCGTCGCCGTAGACCGGGAAATACCCGAATATGCCCTCGCCGGTGGACGTATCCTCGCGCACGAAATCAACGCCGCAGTAAACACCGGACTGGTCAAAGGCCTGGATTACCGACCCGATGACCAGCGGGTTGCCGTTGTAAGTCGACGCGTTGGTCGTATCGGCAAAGCCCGTGAAGAACGGAGTCGGGTGGATGTCCTGTGCCTGCAGACCGCCTGAAAACGCGAGAATCAGCACCGCGGGGAACAGAATTATTGTTATCAGTTTCCTCACATTATCACCACTTTTCTCCATCCGGCCGGAGCGGACTCCGGCCGGATGTTCATCGCCTAAGGCCTTTTATTTCAGCAACAGCATCTTCTTGGATTCAGTGTAGTTATCGGCAGTCAGGCGGTAGAGGTAAACCCCTGAAGCCACCGTCTCGCCGTTGGTATCGCGGCCGTCCCAAATGACGCTATTCTCGCCGGATGCCGCCTGCCCGTCAAACGGGGTGGCGATCAGCTCGCCGAGAATATTGAACACCTGGAGCTTGGCCTGGCCAGCCGCCGGCATGGTGAACGTAAGCGTCGTAGCCGGGTTGAACGGGTTCGGGTAGTTCTGGCCGAGCGAGTATGTTGTCGGCACCTGACCGTCGGAACCGGCCTTGGCCGACAGGTTCACGACCTCGATACGCGCACCGTTGCCCGTCCACTCGAACAACTCCTTCGTCTCGACGCCGTTGACTTCCAGGTAGAACGACTGTCCGGCGTTCAGCGGAGTGCCGTCACCCGCATAGACCGGCATGAAGCCGAAGTGGCCGTCGGCGGCCAGCGTGAAGCTGCCCACCTTGCTGCCGTCCGAAGCGGCGTGCGCGGTCACCACTGAGCCGGTACCGACCGTCCGGCCGTCAAGCTTCAGGTCGGGCGAGTACAGGTTTACCCAGTTGGTCGACAGTTGGATGTCGGACGGCGCTTTGGCCGCCACGGTGCCGCGGCTTCCGCGCTGCTCGCCGGGAGTGGCGAACGGACCGGTTACGTCACCGCCCGGGTACCTCAGGGTGGCGTTGTCGTTAACCTTCACCCAATAAGCGGCGCAGGGAGCCATAGCCGTCAGGCCGTTGTAACCGCCTGCCGGCTCCCAGATCTCGATATCGCCGCCGGTCGGGAAACCGTAGACGAACTCGATATTGTCAACAATGTTGGCCAGCGCGGTCGCCGGGGCGAGATTCTCTTCGGGCAGGTAACTGACGAGGTTCCACCCGGTGGTCACGTCGATAGGCGCGTTGGTGGCTACTTTGAAGCCCTCAATCGACAGCGTCAGCGAGGAGCCGTCCTTAATCCTGATCCAGTAGCCGCTCAGGTGGTCGACCTCCCAGAGGGTCGAGAACATCGGCAGCAGCGGATCAAAGATCAGGCCGCCCTGCTCAAAGCCTATCACGACGTCGATGGAGTCCCAGTACGGGCCGAGGACGTCGCCTATGCCGTCGGACTCGGTGTCAACGTTCCAACTGACGAGGTTCCAGCCCTCGACCAGTTCGCACACCTTGGTCTCCGTCAGGCCAACCGTCAGGCAGACCTCGATCTCAAGTTTATCCCCGAAAGGATAGGTCACCACGTTAGGAGTGACGGCCTCGATGTCGTTGACGAAGAAGTAAAGAGTATCGCCTGCCTCGGCACCGGGATCACCGGTGGGCGTGGCCCCGTACACCGGCATGGAACCATAGCTGCCTTGTACGGTGACGGGCACGTGCCCGACCAGCAGGCCGTCGCCAAGGCGGACCTCCACGATCGAGCCGACCGGCATCGCCCCGCCAAGGTACGTATTGGCGCCGCAGTAATAGAAGTTGGAGAACGGTGTCTCGAACGGTTCATCCGTCGGATCCAGTTCGATCTTCACGCCTTTGTCGGTCGAGCAGTTCAGGCCTTCGACCTTGCTTGGGTAATACCCGTCCTTGTAGGCCCAGAGGTCAAACTGGCACTCGGTGAAGTCAGAGAAGGCAAACGAGCCTATTTCGCCCGAGGCCGTTGATCTTAACGGGACCGTGAACGGGAACTCGCCCGGGGTCCACATCTCGATGGTGGCGCCTCCGATTGACGAACCGTCCGTCGAATTAACCACCCAGCCGCAGAAGTATATGGCCGAGGTGTCAACGGTGATGGCACCGTTGATGACTTCCGGTATCTCCGTCTCGATCCCCTCGCCGCAGTTGCGCTGGAAGTACAGGCCGGTATCCAGATATGTAAACTCAAGCGCGTAGTCACCGGGCAGTGCGTCGCAGGACACGGAGAAGTGAAGGTTCAGCCAGTTCCGCAGCGAACCGGGCTCCAGCGGGGCGCCGGTGCCGACATCGGCCGAAAAGTTGGCCAGGCCCTCGACGTTGGAGAAGGTCTGCGCCAGGCCGAACCCGCCCAGGACCGACTCCTCGTATGAAATCGAATCCAGATGGAATATCGGCGGATCGGTGTCAAAGGTCGGCCAGGTCAGCCAGGCCGACATACCGTACAGGTTACAGTCGTTGGTGAAAATGACCGGAACGGTCACCTTGCCGCCCGGACGGACCGAACGGCTCTCCACGATCAGCGTATCGGCGCTCGGCGGAGGGCTGACTTTGACCTTCACAATAAACTTGGCTTCCGATGCGCAGGTGCTGCCACCCACCACCACCGACATGAACGTCAGCGTATCTTCGTATTCGCCCTCGTCCGGGAACATCCGGCTGTAGGACAACGATACGGCCGACGGCGTGGTCCCGGTGCTCTCGGGAAGGATGAAATAGCCCGGGTACAAGACGTTCCAGTACAACTCCGCTCCGGAACTGGTCAGGTTGACCGTGGCGTTGAAGGTCACGGTCGAATCCTCGAAGATCTCAAAGTAGCGCTCCACGTCGTCCAGTACCAGCTCGGGGCACGGGGTGATCTCGAGGCTGACCTTTACCCAGGCCGTGTCATCGGCCTCGGTGGAAGTTACACGGACAGAGTCGAGAAACGTCCCGGGGGCCAGACCGTCCTTGTAGCGCTCCACGTCGTCCAGTATCAGGTTGATTCCGACCGTGACCTGTCCGGGAGTCGTGCCGGTGGCATCGGTCAGGACAATCCACCAGGCATCCGTGCCGGCGGCGTACGGTATGGCGGCGTCCAATTCCTCGCTGACGTCGAACGTCTGGGTCGGCACCGACACGTCGCCTTCATTGGCCGTAAAGGAGAGTGAGTTGGGAAGCGCCACGAGCACCTTCGGCCTGTCCTCGATGGTCAGCTTCACGTACACCGTCACGGGCTCGATGTCGTCGGCCCCGGCCGGAGCGGCCGCACCCCCGAAGATCGTTTCCGAGACCAGGATGGAGCCGATGTACTCGCCAAGCGGCATTCCGGTTACGTTGATGCTGAAGTAGATCTTAGCCGGAGTTGTGTACTGCGTGACATCGGGCAGGACGATCCAGGAATCGGCCGTCGAGATGTCGAACACCACCTCACTGCCGTCAGTGACCGCCACGTCGAATGACTGCGGCACCGGCGGTGGGATCTCTTCCTGAGTGCTGACTCTGACGGTGTCCGGATCAACAACAAACTCGATGAGTTGCGGGAATTCGATGACGGTACCGTTCGGCAGGGCCGCGAACAGGCCGGCCGACGGGCCGTCGTTGTTCTGCTCAGGATCGGTGAAACCGGAGGCGAAAACCACTGCCGCGCCGCCGCCGAGACCGGTCAGGTCGGCCTCGTAGGAGGCCAGCACGGTTGCGTTGTCATCGCCGGGGGTAATGTCAAGTATGTAATTGGAGCTCCCCACGTTCAGGTAATCGGTCATGTCGCCGTAGGCCAGGTCCTCGACCAGCGGCACGCCGTCGCGTACCAGGATGTCCACGGTCGGCGCGTCCGTGATACCGTGCAGCACGAACAGGTCGGTCACTCCGGTAATGCTGCCGATTTCCCGGGCGTTGTCCTTAGTGAACACGGTAAGCGTGATATCACGGCCGTCCGGGTTCGGCAGGAATCCGGTAGCCGGCGGCACAACACCGTTGAAGACCGCCACGTATGCCACGTCCGGAGTGAGCGTAACGGGGTAGCTGAACACCGAAAGGGGTCCCGCATTCAACTCGAGGTTGATCTCGATCCCGGCGCGGACGTCGATAAACGGAGTAGCGCTTCGGAAGGCGAAGCTCGCGGTGACAAGGTTGTCATTGACGTACAGGTCTAATCCTGTGGCGGCCGGCGGATCGGCCGCGTTGTGAATAAGCTGCAGCCGCGCAAACTGGGGTGCTTCAACGGTCAAAAGCACGTGAACCCACAGCGGAGAGTTCTCCGCCGGACCTTCCACCTTGACGGAGTCTTCGTACGGCTCTGTGGCCGCCGAAAGGCCGGAGGCATCAACTCCGATGGTGACCACGCTCGGTGTCGTCGGGCCCGTCTGGTCCACGGTTATCCATGAGGCGGTCGTCGTGGCGGCATAGTCAATTGTGGCCCCGCCTTGCTCGATTACCAGCACCGGTTGAGTCGGCGGATTGGCGTCGCCGGCAATGGCCGTGAACTTCAACGTATCCTTTGACACCTGGAGGTATTTGAGTGACGGTGTCACATCGAGGTTGATGGCCACTTTTTGCGGTGGGTTGTCCGCCTCTGCCGAAGATACGACGACCGTATCCTTATAGAGTCCCGGTGCCAGGCCGGTGATGTCTATGTCAACGGTCACCGTCGCGGGGGTCGACCCGGACGCGTTCGTCAGACCAACCCAGGCTTCCGTCTTGGTCGCGGTATAGGGGATGATCGCGTCGCCGGCCTCGGAGACGTCAAACGACTTGCCGGCCGGATCCGCGCCGCCCTCGACCGCGCTGAAATCCAGCACGGCGGTGCTGACCTCCAGTATTTTCGGGGGCACGTAATCCGGGTCGAACACGGTATAGCACTGCTGGCCCGACCAGTCCGGGGCAATCTGAGGGAATAACTTGGTCAGCGGTGCCCATTTCCAGGTGCCGCCGGGTTCGTACCAGGACGAATCGATGCAGATATGCTTTCCGTGGTCCGCCTTCCGGCTCTGGATCGGTATAAAGAAGCCCACGTTGCTGGAATTGTCAGGGAGACCTCCGTCTTCGGACAGAGCAACGCCACCGATGCCGATGGTGTCCACATCCATACCGCCGAGGTTAAACTCATTGATAAAGAACTGATCGAACATGGCCTTGAAAGCCGGATCGACCTTGGACTGAGCGATAATGGTGTCGACGATAGTCTCAGTGACCGGAGGAGGGTACGAAATCAGGCTGATAGTAGTGTCGTAAGTGGTGTCCGCGTAAGGGTATGTCCACTGCGCACCATCATCTGAAAAGACGCGCCAGCCGTTGGTGATGTTGTAGTTGGTCCAACTGTTTAGGCTGGTGAAACGAAATGCGAACCAGTGTTCCTCTCCCGCCAGCAGGGTGTCGGGACCGTGAAGGCCGGTCACGGCATCGAGCGTCACTTCGGTGGTCTGACCATAAGCCAGACCGGACGAGAGAAGCACCGTAAACAGACCGATAAATGCTACTACTCGTTTCATTCGGCTCTACTCCTTCTTATAGATCTTACAGTTTCTATTTCTAACATCTATATTTCTTCACGTGGTGGATTGGCACCGAAGTGAGGCGAACGGCCTGCCCAGGCGGTAGTGGGCCGTCCCGCACGAGTAACAGCGACACCCGTCAGGAACCGGACGCGGGGAACGCCGCGACACCGAGACCGGTATTTCCTGCCTGCGAAGGCTTGCCGGTCCTCCCGGGTCTCGCTTGATCAACAGATTATCCTCCAGCGTTATTCAACCATGCCCGCGCACAGCCTGCGCCGGTTATGTTAGACCAAGAAAAGGGAGTAGAAGAGGCTTTGCAGTAAACGGTGCAAGTCTTGCTTTTTCCCCTTATCAACCACGCTGAATATACGGGATTCTCCGCCGTTGTCAAGGCTTTATGCGGGCTCAGGCTTGTACTAAATGCGCACAGCTACGGACTGGAGCGGGGGGTGGTAGCTCGTTGCCGGAGAAACAGATAAGCCAGGACAACCACCGTCCCGAGCAGGTCCGCGACCAGGTCGTACGGGTCGGCAGACCGGCCCGGTATGAACTGCTGGTAGTACTCGTCCAGGGATGCAAAGGCGGCGGCCACCAGCAGGGCCAGCAGGGCGGCCGGACCGGCCGTAACGGCCGAGCCGAGATGGGAAAACGATCGGTACAGGAGAAAGGCAAAGACTGCGTATTCGAGGAAATGCGCAATCTTGTCCACGGCGACGACTTCGAGTTCCGGCGCGGGCAGATTCCGAATCGAGGACAGCACGATAATGGCTCCGGCACACAGTATGGCCGGAGAATGGTACAGGACAAACTTTCTGAGCATTACGCATCCCGTGCTGGCGTGATATTCCAGGGTATCCCTAAGGCTGGCGAGTCCCGGAGTCAAGCTCAAAACACTGCGTTGCACCGGCCGCCGACGGCTAAGTTTTTAAGTGGTTGCCGGGCGCGATTCCTGTTAAGTAGCACTTCGGATATGAATGGGTCGCAGTACGATATTGCCGGCGGACTTAGCCCCTTGCGCAAACTGGGCCTGGCCGCCGTGACCGGGCTCGTGCTGGTAGTGAGCGGGTCCCTGGGGTTTGTCGTGCTGGAGCGGATGCAGCCGCTGGATGCTCTCTATATGACCGTTATCACTCTCTCGACGGTCGGTTTCGGTGAGGTAAGCCCGTTGCATCCGGCGGGGAAGCTGTTTGCCATAGGTCTCATCTTTGTAGGCGTCATTGTGGCCGGGGCAACGGTGTCCTTCATCGCTCAACTTGTGCTCGAAGGGCAGTTCAAGGAACTGGTCGTGAGGAGGAAAATGGAAGCCAAGCTCAGGAAGCTGTCCGGTCACTTTATCATCGCCGGTTACGGCCGGGTCGGCCGGCAGGTGGCCAGGGAGTTTGCCCTTAAGCGGGTGCCGTTCGTTGTTCTCGAGAACCATCCCGGCGGAATCGCGCAACTCGTTTCGGACGGCCACCTGTTCGTGCAGGGGGATGCCACCGACGAGGACGTTCTGACGGCGGCGTCAATTGCGCGGGCGCGCACGCTCATATCGACCCTGCCGAACGAAGCTCAGAACGTTTACCTGACTCTCACCGCACGACAGATGCAACCCGATCTGAACATCATTGCGCGGGCCGACTTCGAGGAAGGGGAGAAGAAGCTCAAGCGGGCCGGTGCGGACAGCGTCGTCATACCGCACATACTCGGCGGCATGCGCATGGCCAAGGCCGCCTTGCAGCCCAACGTCGTGGACTTCATGCAAATGACCGCGCTGGGTGATGAGGGGCTGCTCGTTGAGGAACTCGTGATTCCGGAGGAGTCGGAACTGTCCGGCCGCTCATTGATGGAGTCTTCACTGAAGAAGGAGTACGGGGTCACGATCATCGGGATAAGGCAGCGCGGACAGAAGATGAGCGTGAATCCGGGTCCGGATACGGTTCTGAACGCGGGTGACGTGCTCGTGCTGCTGGGCCACACGGAGCACCTGGAGAGGTTGAGCCGCGACTTGCGCGGCTGATGTTTCTGTGCAAGTAAGCCTTTCCAGCGCGGTCGGTTAGCCTGCTGATATGCCAATTCTGCCGTCAGTTACGTGGGCGGGGGCAAAAAGGCCTTGCCGTCGGGCCGGGCGGGGTCTATGTTATATAGTTAGGCTGTTTTTGAATCGATCCGCCGGCTTCATGCCGTCAGAGCGGCGCTGGTGGTAAGGGACAAATACTAAATCCGAACAACCGGCCCGAGAAATGTATCTGCAGGACTGTTGTAGTAGATAGGTAAGCAAAGACGAGTATTGGTCCGTCCCCAGTGGCCGGTCTGAGTATTTTTGGGCGGACCGCAACATATGAGACTGGAATGTCAGGAAAAACAAACAGATGGGTAGTGCCGGGAATCTTGGTTGGAGTAGTTCTCGGCGGCCTGCTCGGGGTATGGGTGCCGCGGTTTATGGAGGCAATAGGCTTCCTGGGCGACCTGTTTATCGACGCTCTTACGGTGGCAATCCTGCCGCTGCTGCTGACGACTATAGTGGTTCGCGTATTTCAGATGGGGAATCGGCAGAAAGTATCCGCGGTCACGGGCAAAGCCATTTTGTATTTCGCCGTTATTGGCCTTGTGGCGGCCGGCATCGGGCTGGCCACGGTTGAGGTTCTTCGCCCCGGTGAGGGCGCGGCGAGGGTCTTTAGTGATCTGTACCGGGATTGGTCCCCGGCGGGGGTTCTGCATCTGCCGGCCTGGAGTTACATCGGCCTGGTGGTGTTCAGCCTGCTCTTCGGCAGTGCCCTGAGCGCCTTTGGCAGCAGGGCCAGGACGATGACCAATTTCCTGGGTCAGGCCGATCAGGCGCTGACCAAAGTGCTGCGAGGACTCCTGTATGCAGCACCGCTCGGCATGTTCTCCCTGGTGGGCTCAATGATAGCCAGGGACGAGGTGACGCGTATCTCGATGGCCAGCCTGCTCCCGGGCAGCGGGCAGTCACAACCGGCCATAAACATGATTGTCCAGGCGGCCGCGGGTTATCTGCTGGCCGTCGTGCTGGCTCTGCTGATTCTGGCCGTGATAATCCTCCCTCTGACAGCTAAGCTGTTCGGAAAACAGCCTGTAATCAGGCTGTTCGGTTCTATGGCACCGGCCGTTGTCTCTTCGTTCGGGGCTTCCTCCTCATTGGCCGTGCTGCCGTTCACACACCTCGGCCTGGCCTCGAGGCAAACCCTGGACAGCCGGGCGGGCGCGCTCGTGGCCCCGTTGGGCCCCGTGCTCAACGTTGGCGCCACGGCGTTGTGCACGGTAGTGGCGACGGTTTTTCTGGCCCAGGCCTCCGGGTTCGAATTGTCACTTTTTCAGTATGCCGGCATAGTCATCCTGCCCCTGCTGCTGGCGGTCGGGAAGGTCGGCCTGCCTTACGCCGTACCGGCCATCGTTCTGACGCAGATCTCCGTCCTGGGCTTGCCGGCGGGAGCGGCCGCGGGCCTGGCCATGGTGCTGCTGGTCGACTGGCTGGTTGATCGTCTCAGGGGTGCGGTGAACGTCTGGTCCGATTCCGTCGTCGCGGTCGTTATCGCTGAGTCCTTCGAGTTCAAAACGGCTCGTGTTACGCACACCCGTGAAAGGGAGCGCCCGCCCATGCGGCCGCGGCGACCTGCCGGTCGCGGACGCGGCGAGGCACCCGCCCCTGTTCGCCGAAGGACCGATCAACGCGAGCCTCGGCGGGCCAGAGAGCACCGCCCGGAGGAGCGCAGGGGAAGGTCTCGTCCGGCGGGCAAAACGGCCCCCGGGGTGGCCTCGGGAACTCGGGCCCCGGCGTCCCAGGAGAAGCCAAGCCGGCAGGAAAGCCGGTCCCCGTTTGATATGTCGCCGGTACACACGCCGAAGTTGGATATGGACGTCACGGGTCCCGCCGACAGCCCATTGACCGGCGATAAAGCGGATGCAAGAGTCGCCGGCGCACGTGATCACGGCGACCGCCCGGAGAGAGGCTCGGCGCGCGGCGGCCGTCACCGGGGTGACCGCACCCACGGAGCATCAGCCGGCTCGCACGGCCGGCAGCCGGACCGTGGTCCGACAGACGACACCGGTTCAGGCAGGAGCGGAAGGCTCAGCCCCGAAACCATCGCCCGGGAACTCAAAAGAGTTTCCGAGCGGGATGACATCGAAGGCTCCGAAGGTTTTGAAACGGGCGGTGAATCGCACGCCGAGCCGGAAACGCAGCCGGTGCCTCTGACAAGTCCGGAACCGCCGGGCGACGAGCAGACATCGTCACGCGAGGCCGCCGGGCCTCCCGGGGACCGGGAGGAGACCGAGGCATCCGCCCCGGAGAGTGAGACCGTCGGTGAGACGGAACAGCCGTCCATACCCGAAGGGGTCGGTTCGGCCGTGCCGGAAAGTGAGGAGAAAGAGGCCGGTGCCCAGTATGGCCGACCCAGATCGCGCCGCGGTGAGAAATTCCGCAACGGGCACAAACCGCCCGAGCCGGGGGACGAAGAGATACCGGAAGCAAAAGACAAGTTCTCCCGTGAGGAAGTGACTTCATTCGGGAGAACCAAACGCAAGAAAACCCGGTAGTCGGCAAAACCAGGTTGGCATGCGGATCGTACAGTAGTCAGATGGCACGAGGTCGTGTGAGCGTATGAATGGACTGAAGGTTGCAATGCTCATGGCGGGGCTGATGGTTCTGTTCATGGCAGCAGGCTTCTTCATCGGGGGGCGAAACGGTCTGTATTTGGCCTTTCTGCTCGCCGCCGCCATGAATTTCATCACCTACTGGTACTCTGACCGGATGGTCCTGCGTATGTATCGGGCCGTCCGGGTTCATGAAAGCGATCAACCGCGCCTTCTGCGCGTGGTCAAGCGGGTGGTGACGCAGGCCGCGCTGCCGGAGCCGCGCGTATACGTGGTTCCCACCCGGGCTCCCAACGCGTTCGCCACCGGCCGGAATCCCGAGCATGCAGCCGTGGCCGTTACAGAGGGTCTGCTGGAACTGCTCAGCGAAGATGAACTGGAAGGTGTAATCGGGCACGAGTTTGCCCATATCCGCAACCGGGATATGTTGATCGGGACGGTGGCGGCGACCTTTGCCGGTGCCATTGGCATTCTTGCATCGATTGCGAGGTTCGGTGCCATTTTCGGGGGTTACAGCCGCGAGGGCAACCGCGGCGGCGGGATCGGTCTTTTGGTGACCGCGATAGTTGCGCCGCTGGCGGCTCTTGTCCTGCAGATGGCCATCTCTCGACAGCGGGAGTACAAAGCGGACGCCGCAAGCGGCCGCCTTACGGGCAAGTACGAGGGGCTGGCCTCGGCCCTGCAGAAGCTTCATCGCTCACCGATTCGGTTGAACCTTGATGCGCGCCCCGCCACGGCGCATTTGATGATTGCCAACCCGCTTTCCGGCAGAGGATTGGCCGTCATGTTCTCGACTCACCCGCCGGTGGAAAAGCGAATCGCCAGGCTTAAGGAATTGGCCCAGCAGGCACCGTACCAGTACTATGTCTGACACTGAGACAGCCGACGGCTCCGACATCCCGTTGCCCGAACGAAAGGCGCTTGCCGGGAATGGATAGTCGCCTGTTAATAGAGCTGCTGGCCATTCTCGCCCTGGTGCTGGCCAACGGTTTTTTTGCCCTCTCGGAATTCTCCGTAATTGCCAGTCGCAGAAGCAGACTCCTGCAAAAAGCACAGCGCGGCAAGATGGGGGCTACCAGGGCGGTTCGGTTATACCAGAATCCGGAGCGCTTCCTGGCCACCGTCCAGGTGGGAATCACGCTGGTGGGGGCTCTGCTTGGAGTTTTCAGCGGCGTCACTGTCGTCGAGAAGCTCAGAGTGTGTCTTGCGGCTTCGTCGATCGAAATCATTAGCCAGGCTGCCAAGCCGCTGTCCGTGGTGCTGGTCGTTCTCGCCATTACCGGCCTTTCGGTCATACTTGGGGAACTCGTGCCCAAGTACGTGGCCCTCTCCTTTCCCGAACGGTTTGCCCGGTACGTCTCCGGGCCTATCACGGTGTTCGTTCGACTGACGTCGTTTTTCTCCCGGTTTCTGGCCACGGTCTCAGTCCTCCTGGTCCGCCTGTTCGGGATCAGGCGAGCCCATACGGAAAGAGGCGTGACCGAGGACGAGATTAATCTGATGCTCGTCGAAGGTAAGGAGACGGGTGTTTTCGACCAGACGGAGCAGGAGTTCGTTCGTTCCCTGTTCGAGTTTTCTGATTCGACGGTTCGCCGTGCCATGAAGCCGCGCGCCGACGTGGTCGGCTTCGATATCGGCGTTGATCCGGAAGCCATGGTAAAGGCCATCGTAAAACACGGGTTCAGCCGGTACCCGGTTTTTGACGGCACGATAGACAAGGTAATCGGTGTGATCTACGCCAAGGATCTCATCGGCGTGGATACCAGGGCGGAGGGCTTTTCTCTCAGGCGGTTATTGCGCAAACCGCTCTTTGTGCCGGATTCAATGCTGCTGCCCACGCTGCTGAAAGATTTTCAGAAGGGCAAGAACCATATCGCCTTGGTGCTCGATGAGTTCGGCGGCACCTTCGGTATTATCACCCTCGAGGATATACTGGAGGAGCTTGTTGGCGAGATCCGCGACGAGTACGACGCTGAAGCCGCGCCGATAGTGAAACACTCGGACGCGATCGCCTATGCCAGCGGCACGGTCTGGCCGGGAGATATCAACGAGGTGCTTGACAGCCGCCTGCCCGAGGACGCGGCGGAGACGCTGGCCGGGTTGTTTATTGATACGGTTGGCCGCTTCCCGGGCAAGCATGAGTCCGTTCAGATCGCCGATGTCAGGCTGACCGTGCTGGCCAAGGATGAGAACCGGATTCTCCGGTTGAAACTCGAAAAAGTGGCCGATACTAAGGACAATTAGACGCCTTGGTGGGAGACTGGTACCGCAACGATGATAGCCGTTCTGCAAGCGCCGTTCAGGTGGAGCCGCCGCCTGTACGACTGGGTGTTAAGCTGGGGCACTTCCCGCCACGGCCAGTCGGCGCTCTTCATTCTCTCAGCCGCCGAGGCCTCTTTTTTCCCGGTGCCGCCCGATGCGCTCCTGATCGCCCTGTGCATGGGTGCCCATAAGAGATGGGCGCGGTTTGCCCTGGTCTGCTCGGTCGGATCGCTGATCGGCGGCATGCTCGGTTACCTCATCGGCTTCGCCGCCTTTGATCTCATCGGTCACAAGCTGCTGAGTCTGGCGGCCTGGCTGTCGGGGGTCGATGCCGACCAGTTGCTGCAAACAGCTATGTACTGGTTTAACGAGAAGGAAATCTGGGGGGCGAGGGTGGGTGCCTGGGCGGTTGGTATTGCCGGTTTTACGCCGGTGCCGTACAAGGTCTTCACCATCGCGGCCGGCTTTTTCAAAATGAGTTTCGCCGTATTTGTTGCGGCTTCGGCCATCAGCCGGTCGCTCCGTTTCTTCATCGTGGCCGGGCTGATCGGCATACTGTTCGATAAATACGGCGAGCGTATCCGGAGCTTCATCGACAAGTATTTCAACCTCCTGGCGGTCGCCTTCGTTGTCCTGCTGGTGCTCGGATTCATGTCGCTGGGCTTCCTGCGCGGCGACTGACCTCGCCGTCGCGCCTTTCCCCTCAGTGCAAAGAGCATACCCGAGATTTTGACGTACCGTCGCCGGTTGCGGGGCGCTATATTGATTTGTGGAACGCAATTATGCACCTACCGGCCTGTCGGCCAGGAAGCTGGCCTGGACGATCCTGCTTAACACCGGGATTACGGCAGCCGAGTTCGTCGGCGGGCTGCTCACGGGATACCTGGCTCTCCTGGCCGATGCCGTGCACAACCTGTCTGACGTTGCCGCCCTTGTTCTGGCCTGGCTTGGCGTCAAGGGGTCGGAGCTGCCGGCGACCAAACGTTCCACGTACGGTTACAAGCGCCTCGAGGTCATGACGGCGTTGATCTCCGCCATGGCCCTGGTCGTTATCGCCGTCTTCATCTTCATTGCGGCCTACGGGCGCCTGCGCAGTCCGCAGGCGATCAGCCATCCGGGGCTGTTCGTTACCGTTGCGGTGGTCGGTCTGCTGGGCAACGTCTTTTCGGTCTGGTTCCTCTCGTCGGAGAGGGGAAAGTCGCTCAACATGCGGACCGCCTTTCTGCACATGGCCTACGACACGGTGTCCTCAGTGGCCGTCGTGATCGGCGCCGTGATCATCCAGCTGACCGGGTGGGTGGTGATAGACGCCGTCCTGTCGGCGCTGATCGGCCTGATGATTCTCTGGTCCTCGTACCTGGTGATAAAGGAGGCGGTGTGGGTCTTCCTGGAGGCGGTGCCGCCGGGCATCGACTTCGACGCCGTTCACCGGGCAATCCTGAACGTTCCCTGTGTCCGCGACGTGCACGACCTGCACATCTGGTCCCTCTCGTCACACGAGGTAGCTCTCTCGTGTCACGTCTGCCTGAACGAGGAGGATTTTCATCGGGGGCCGGGCATAATAGAGCAGACCAGTGGCATGCTGCAGGAGCGCTTCGGCATCGGGCATGGCACCATACAGATCGAAAGAGACGTATGCGCCCGGCCCGAACTGCTCTGTCGGCACGACAACAATCAGCACGAGTAATGCCGGATAAAAAGCTTGTCCAACTGGAAATCGCGGACCTCGCCTCCGACGGGCGGTCGGTGGGGCATCTGAACGGAAAGGTTGTCTTCTGCGACGGCGGCCTTCCCGGGGAGACCGTGCTGGCCGAGATCGTGCGCTCCAGACCACGTTATAGCCAGGCGATCGTGCACGAAGTGGTGCGAGCGAGCGACGCCCGCATCACGCCGGTGTGCTCCCATTTTGGCCTATGCGGCGGCTGCGCTTGGCAGGACCTTACCTACGATCATCAGCTCGACTATAAGAAACGACAAGTTGTCGCCTGCCTGGAGCGGCTGGCCGTCCTGGGTTCGGTAGACGTAGCCGATGCCGTCGGTTCGCCGGACCTCTTTCACTACCGCAACAAGATGGAGTTCTCGTTTCACGCCACGCCTGACGGCGGCTTTACGCTGGGGCTGCATCGGCGCGGCCGTTTCGATGAGATTTTTGACCTGCACGAATGTCACCTGCAGTCTCAGCTTTCGAACCGCCTGGTCGACCGGGTGCGGCGCTTTGTAGCCGACGAGGGGATATCCGTCTATGACGTCCGGCGGCACATCGGGTTCATGCGCTTTCTGGTGATCCGTGAAGGCAAACGCACCGGCCAGGTCCTGGTCAACATTGTCACCAATTATGGCGACATCCCGGCCGGCCAGCGGCTCGTCGCGTCGTTAACCGGGGAGTTCCCCGAGGTCACCACCATCGTGCATAATCAGAACGGTCAGAAGTCGAACGTGGCGACCGGTGAGGTTGAAAGCGTTCTCTACGGGCCCGGCTGCATTGAGGAAGAGATCGGCGGTCTGCGCTTTCGGATCGAGGCCGGCACCTTCTTCCAGACCAACACGGCGCAGGCCGAGACGCTTTTCACGACGGCCTCCCGTCTGCTTGCCGCCGAGCCGGGCGACCGGCTGCTCGACCTGTACTGCGGTACGGGAACTATCGGCATGCTCCTGGCCGGCCAGGTCCGCGAGGCGGTGGGAGTGGAACTGGTCGGTGAGGCGGTAGAACTTGCCCGTCGGAACGCGGCCGCCAATTCAATCGCCAATATTACCTTCATTCACGGCAGCGTGAAAGACGTGCTGGCCTCGGGCGCCGTTGGGCAGGAATCGTACAATATCGTCGTTGTCGATCCGCCTCGGGCCGGCCTCCATCGGAAAGCTCTTGCGGGAATTCTGGCCCTGGCCCCCGCCAAGCTGCTGTATATTTCCTGCAATCCGGCGACCTTTGCCCGCGACGCTCGGCTGATCGCCGATGCCGGATACCGCCTGCCCCGTGTCGTTCCCGTAGATATGTTCCCTCATACCAAGCATATCGAACTTGTCGCCCTCTTTTATCGTAGATAGGACAACTTGCACGGCATAAGGAAATGTGGTACTTTGGCCGATTCATAAGGTCAAGGAGGATTCATGCTTCGCAGATTTACCATCGGCCTGGCGCTTTCGGTTGTTTTGATGGCGGTTACTCCGCCGGGCCCGGCGGCCGGAAAGAATCAGACGTTCGAGCAGTTGGCCCACGAAATCCTGGAAACTCTCCAGTCGTTCTACCCCGTGAGGGCCACCGAAATGGGTATCCACTCGTACGACCATCGCCTGGCCGACTATTCCTCCTCCTCCGTCAAGAGCATGATCAAAAAGCTCAACGACTATGAGCAACAGCTGTACAGGTTTCGCAACACCCGGTTCACGCCGGCGCAGCAGGTCGATTACAAACTGATAAAGTCCAACGTCGATATCGCACTGCAGGATCTCAAACAGATCGAATGGCACAAGAAGTCTCCCCAGTTGTACGTCGGAGAAGCGGTCAACGGCGTGTACTTTCTTATGCTGTCTCAGCACGCTCCCCTGTCCGAGAAGCTGTATTCCATCCTCTCGCGGATGGAGGCGGTGCCGGGGCTTTTCAGCACGGCTCGGAAGAATGTCAAAGCTCCTCCCCGAGTCTGGGTGGACGCGGCTACCACAGCCCTCGAGTCCGGGATGGAATTCTACCGGCAGGTGGCGTCCCAACTGATGAGCGCCTTTCCGGACCGGGCCGACGAGATCTCACGGGTCTCCACCAAGGCCCGCGAGGCCATGAACGACTATCTGGAATTCGTGTCCCGGCTCGAGGCCGGTTCGGGAACGGCTTTCGCGATCGGGAAGGGGAACTTCGATTACAAGCTCAGCCATGAGTATTTCTTGACGATTGACTCCGACTCGCTGTTGCGGGTGGGGGAGGCGCTGCTCGACGAGGCAAAGCGTGCCTACGACGAATATGAAATGTACGTGGAACAGTACCACCAGAACGGCCAGGATTCCGTTTTTGTGCCGGCCAGCTTTACCCGGCAGGACGTTCTCGACTACTATCAGTGGGAAACCAACCAGATCAAGCTGTTCGTCCAGATGACTGATCTCCTAAACGTGCCGGAGGACATCGCGGACGTTTCAGTTGTCGAAACGCCGCCGTTCATGCGGTCGATGATTCCCGGCATCGCCTACCTGCCGGCGGGTCCCTTCGACACCAGCCAGCAGGGGTACTTTTACATTCGCCCCGTCCCCGAGGCTCTGGACCGCAAGCAACTCGAGGCACTGTACCGATACGTACATCGGCGCGGTTTCAAAGGATCGGTGGTGCATGAGGCGTTCCCGGGCCATCATCTCCAGATGCAGATTGCCGGCCGCCACGAAAGCGAGGTCCGCCGGTGGCAGCGCAACTACATGATGATCGAGGGCTGGGCCCTCTACTGTGAAGAAATGATGTACAACGCCGGTTTGTACGGGGACGAAGACCCGGCCCAGTGGCTCGCGATACTCGGAGGGATTGTCTTTCGTGCAGCCCGAATCGTGGCCGATGTCAAGCTGCACACCGAACAGTTCACCTACCAGGAGTGCGTCGACTGGATGACCGATGTGCTCGAGGCCGAAACGGAGTCGGAAAAGGAATATATCCGCACGTCGATTCGCAAGTACACTCTTACGCCGACCATATGGATGTCCTACCTGATGGGCAAGACGGAGATCGAACGGCTGCGAGCCGCCGCCGAGGCGAACGATCCCGGCTCGTTTGACGAACGTGACTTCTATGATGCCCTGCTGGCCGAGGGATCGATCCCTCCCGCGATGATGTGGGAGATCATGAACCTGGAACCGGTGCCGTAGGCCGCGCCGGTCCGACCACACCGCATATCTGCCCCGGCCACTTTATTTCCTGCAGCAGGCTGCGTCCGAACCGAGACGTGAAGACATTTGTTGGTACCTGTTGGCGGTCAATCGACTGAAGTTTCTTCGGGCGGTCCGGCAATTCACGATTGTAAGAGCTTATGGTTGAGTCGCTTGGGCTCATCGGAGCATGATCGGGTTCCGCCCAAACCTACTGTAACAGGCTGCGAACCGGCAACCGTCTTTCCGGTACGGGGATAGCAGGTGCGCCAGGATTTTGCTTTCGCGCGCCGTCGAACCGACGTATACTTAACCGCTATGGCGGATGAGAAGCTCTGGGCGCCCTGGCGATCGGCGTTCATTCTTACAGAAAAAGAGAAGGGCTGTGTTTTCTGCAACCGCGTCGAGGCGAAGGATTCATTTAAGAACCTGATTCTTCACCGTGGCGAGACGGCCTTTGTCATCCTCAACAAGTTCCCGTACAATGCGGGTCACGCCATGGTGGTCCCAAAGCGCCACATCGGCCAACTGGAACGCCTGACCTCCCGGGAGTCGACGGAGTTCTTCGATCTGACGCGCAGGACCGTCGCGGTAATCAAGAAAGCTCTCAAGCCCAATGCACTCAATCTTGGCATGAACCTCGGTCGCTGCGCCGGCGCCGGGATTCCCGGTCACCTGCACATGCACGTCGTGCCCCGTTGGTCGGGCGACACGAATTTCATGCCCGTGATCGGCAAGACTCACGTCGTCTCGGTGCCTCTCGAACTGGTGTATGAGAAAATCAGGGCGGAGTTTGACCGGCTATGAAAAGGCGTCGCAAGATTCCGACCAAGGCCGAGCTGCTGCAGTTGCAGAAGCTGTACAAGACCGATGAGAGAATCGGCGAACGCCTGGGCGGCGTACCGGCGTACCTGGTGGCTTACTGGCGGCGCAAGAAGAATATCCCCAAGTACTCGCTGCCCAAGTTTTCGGAACAGGAGATCCGCAACCTCTGGGAGCGGTACGGGGACGATGAGAAAGCCGGGCTGGAGCTGGGCATATCCAAGGCCGCGTTTTACAACTGGCGGCGGCGGTACGGGTTTCGGGAGAAGCCGGCCTTTCTCAAGCTGGAACAGTTGGAGTTAAACTTCCCCGGCTCCCGGCTGAACGTCCACGCCGCCTCGCTTTACGGGAAACGCACCATGGCCCAGAAAATCCTGGCCCGGGCGGCGGGCCGTGAGAATGTGGCCGCGGGAGAATGGCTCGACGTGGAGCCGGATATAGCGGTGTTGCACGGCAGTTCGGTGGGGGCGCTGAAGGCGTTTCGCTCCCGCGGCGTGGACTACGTGTGGAATCCTAACAAGATTGTAATCACGCTCGGTTTTGGCCAGTCTGACGGTCATCGTGATCGGGCGGTCGATCACAGGGCGGTTCGCGAATTCGTCAAGCGTCAGGGTATCAGGAACTTTTACGATCTGCAGGACGGGTCCAGCCATCAGGTGGTGGTCGAAAAGGGGCATATCCTGCCCGGTCTGCTGGCCCTGGGGACCGGCGGTCAGGCGTTGTCATACGGCTGTCTCGGAGCCTTTGCCGCCGATATCGATGATGCCGCCATGGCCGGGTTATGGGCGACCGGCGGACACGCCATGCAGGTTCCGGCGACGGTCAAGATCATTGTCGGCGGTCGCCGTTATAGAGGGGTGTACGCCAAGGATATCGTTCTGTCGATCATTGGTCGTCTGGGCAGTGCCGGTGCGCAGGAGAAGGCGATCGAGTATGCAGGATCAGTGGTCTCGCAGATGACGATCAGCGAGCGGTTCACTCTGGCCAACCTTTCCGTCGAGATGGCCGCGGTTGCGGCCCTGTGCCCCTATGATGCCACTACCCGGCGATACCTGGCCGGCCGGGCGGCCGGTCGTTCCACGCCGGTCATTCCTGACAAGGATGCCGAGTACGAGGAGATGTACCAGATCAATGTCGATCAACTGTTGCCGCAGGTAGCCGGACCGGGCGGCGCGGCGCGGGTCAGGCCGGCGGCTGAACTCGAGGGACTGGCCGTACACCAGGTGATCCTGGGCTCGTGTGCCTCAGGAAGGTTCGACGAACTCAGGGCGGCCGCTGACATTCTCAAGGGCAAGCAGGTGCACGCGGACTGCCGGATGATAGTCATCCCCGGATCGCGATCGGTGTATCTCGAGGCTCTCAAGAAGGGGTTGATTCGGGTGCTGGCCGAGGCGGGTGCGGTCGTAATGAGTTCCAGCAATTGCCCCTGCCAGGGGATGCCGCACGCTCTGCTGGCTCCACGCGAGCGCTGCCTGGCTACCACCAATTCGCACCTGCTCGGGCACCTGGGGTCGAACGAGGCCGAGCTGTACCTTTGTTCGGCAGCCACCCTGGCCGCCTCGGCGCTCAACGCCGAGATTACCGACCCCACCCGCTACATGAAGTAGATCGACGGCGCGGGCGGCTGATCCGGATCAGACCGCGGTTAACCGGCCGGTTTCCAGATCTCCCACACCTTTCCAACGAGATTCGGGCCGACCTTGAGCGTGGGTTTGCCGGGGAGCCACTCAGCCGGAGTAGCTTCGGCACCCTTGGTCTCTCTGACGTGCTGGAAGGCCTGCAACTGGCGAATCGTCTCTGCAATGTTGCGCCCGACCGGCGGCGTGAGGATCTCCATCGCCTGGATGACCCCGTCGGGGTCGATGATGAAGCGCCCGCGCATGTTGACACCGGCCTTTTCGTCATAGACGCCGTAAGTGCGTCCTAGGTGTCCGCCGGCGTCGGAAAGCATGGGGTACGGAAAACCACCGTCCACCATTTTGCTCAACTCTTCAGCATTCCAGACCTTGTGCACGAACGTCGAGTCCACCGAGCAGGCCAGGACCCTGGCGTCCAGACCGTTCAGCGTTTTCTGAGAAGCGGCGACCGTCGCTAATTCCGTCGGTCAGACGAACGTGAAATCTCCGGGGTAAAAACACAGCATCGTCCAGTGTCCGAGCGAATCGGACAGCTTGACGGTGGTGAATTTTCCCTGGTGGAAAGCCGGGGCTTCAAAGTCCGGTGCTTTTTGTCCCACGCGTACTGACATTTCGGGGACCTCCTTGTTTGTAACTGCTTCAGGGTTTGACGTCTCAGTTCTCTGTCCGACCAGCGTTCCGGTGGGCCGGGCGCACCCGAGAGTTTCCGCCATGGTTCTTCCTCTCTCGCAGATATGTGTTGATTCAGCCGCTGGTGAATTGAACGTGCAAATGTAGGGCACAAATCGGTGCCAAGTCAACAAGCCGGTCAACGAGTTTTAGTTGATGCCGGAGAGCAGGCTGGTAGAATGGTGTAATGGAGCGGCGGCAGCGCAGGCGCAACGAGCACGGCGGGCAGGGCGACGCGGACAGGTTGCTCCCGTATTGCAGGCTCAGGGCAGGTGAGATTTGGCATGATCCGCAGGGACACCACACCGTGGGGTGCGGGGATGGCGGCGATGCCGGGTTCATCAGGAAACTGGCGCGCGGCCATCCGAAGGCAAGACTGGCCGTTCAGGACCCGCCGTACAACCTCGCGCTGGGACCACGGCGCACCGTCGCAGAGTATATCCGGTTCTGCCGCCGATGGGTGGCCAACACGCGGCGGGCGCTGGACGACAACGCGGCCCTGTACGTGTGGGTCGGTGCCGACCAGAAGAATCACTTCCAGCCGCTGCCCCGGTTTATGGACATGATGGCACGGACGGATTTCGTCTCGCGATCCCTTGTTACCATGCGAAACCAGCGCGGCTACGGAACGGCCGGGAACTGGATGGCCGTCAGGCAGGAGCTCCTTTACTACACTCTCGGCGAACCGGAATTTCACGTTCAGTACACGGACATCCCGAAAATCCTGCGCGGGTATTACAAGACAGTCGACGGGCGCATGAGAGAAAACCTGGAGAGGTCGAAGTCCCGCACTATCCGCCCCGGCAACGTCTGGGTTGACATCCAGCAGGTGTTCTACCGCATGGAGGAAAACGTTCCCGGTTGTCCGGCTCAGAAACCGCTAAAGGCGGTCGAGCGAATACTGCTGGCCTCGTCCTCCGAGGGAGATGCCGTGGTCGATTTCTTCTCGCACGCCGGAACTACCCTGCTGGCCGGTGAACGCACGGGACGACGTTGTATAACGTGCGACATTGACCCGGTGTACGCGGAGATCACTATTCGCCGGCTGGAGCGTTTCCGGCAGACAGGCAAGACCGGCTGGCAGCGGGAGGATCCGTTCGCCCGGGAGATCGCGGCCGCCTGCGCCCAATCCGGCCCGCGTCGGGATCGAGTCGAGACGGTTTGAACCCGGTGCCCCAGGCACCTAGGGCAGATATTCCAGCGTTATGCCTTCCTCGTCCAGCCTGGCGTAGCTGAAGTGGTTGATGAAATCGCCCGTGTTGACGTAAGTGCCGCTGTCGATGGTGCTGTACACGGGGATGTGGAGGTGCCCTATCACCACGACGTCGAAACCGGAACCGATCTTGTCTCTGGCGTAGGCCTCGTAGTCCGGTGCAAAAGTGTGATCGCGGCTGGCCGTGTAATCGCGCGAGGAACCGGAAACGAACCCGGCCAGCCCGAATGCCCAGTCGGGCGGGAGCTTGCGGTACAGCCAGATGTTCAGCCGGTTGCGAAGAACCCTTTTGAGAAGTCGATAGCCGCGATCAGCCGGGGCCAGGCCATCGCCGTGGATCAGGTGCACGCGGCGGCCGCCGTACACGAGGTCAAGAAAGTCCCGGTGAACGCGGATCTTCAGTTGCTTTTCGAAGAAGTCGTCTATCCAGAAATCGTGATTGCCGCTGACGTAATCGACCTGGATGCCCGCCCGGATCAGTTGATCCAGCATGAACAGCACTTCGTAGTGGTCTTTCGGAACGGCGTGCTTGTATTCGAACCAGAAGTCGAAGAGGTCGCCGAGCACGACCAGCCGGTCACCGTCACGCCGCACGATATCCAGCAGGGCGGCAATGCGGGCGACTTTCTCGGCTTCCTTGTCCGGCGAGGCCGAACCGAGATGGGCGTCGGAGAATATGTACAACGGCATGGGTGAGATCAGTTCTCCCGATCAAGCGACCTGAATCACTCTGTCACCTGTTCAACCCTCTCCATGGTGCGATGCATGGCCTCGTAGTATGCCTCCACCAGGGCGGCCAGCGGCAGGTCGATCAGCCCGGCGATTTTCAGGCGCTGTCCGCCCACCGTCCCGATGCAGGAGCACGCCACGGCCGCCTCGTCAAACAGGGCCAGCAGTCGCGCGGCCTTGTCCGCGGCAACGGTCAGTATAACCCGGGACTGCGTTTCACCAAAAAGCAGGCAGTCGGCCCGCAGTGAGCGGTCCAGTTCGACCGTGGCGCCGACCGGATGCTCGCGGTCTGAGATGCAGGATTCGGCCAGGGCGACGGCCAGGCCGCCGTCGCTGACGTCGTGGGCCGACTTGACCAGCCCAGCCTGAACGGCTGCAAGCAGCGTTGCCTGCATCTTCCTTTCGGCCTGCAGATCGATAGAGGGGACGGGACCTCGTGTCTGGCCGCAGACGGTGTGCAGGTATTCCGAGGCCCCGAGGTCCTCCCGGTTCTCGCCGATCAGTACAATGACGTCACCCGGATCTTTGAACCACTGCGTGGTGATATGCGACCGGCTTTCGACGAGCCCGATCATACCGATTACCGGTGTCGGGAATACCGCTCGCTCCGGATCTTCGTTGTAAAACGACACGTTACCGCCCGTGACGGGAGTGTCAAAAATGCGGCAGGCTTCACCCATACCCCGGACCGCCTCGGCGAAAGTGTAGTAAATTTCCGGCTTGTACGGGTTGCCGAAATTCAGGCAGTTGGTGATGGCCAGCGGGCGTCCCCCGGAGCAGACGATGTTGCGGGCGGCCTCGGCCACCGCGATCCGGGCCCCCAGCCGCGGATTGAGGTAACAGTAGCGACCGTTGCAGTCGGTCGTCATGGCCAGCGCCTTGTCGGTCTTCCGCAGGCGCAGCACCGCGGCATCGGAACCCGGCCCGACCACGGTGTTGGTGCGCACCATGGAATCATACTGGTCGAACACCCAACCCTTGTGGCAGAGGTTGGGAGAGGCAAGCATGGCCAGCAGGGTCTCATCCCAGTCGCGTTCGAGAGAACAGTCGTCGAGGTCCAGAGAGGCCAGATCATCGATGTAAGCCGGTCGTTTTGTCTCGCGATGGTAAACCGGGGCCCCGCCGCCCAGGACAAGGCAATCGGACGGTATCTGCGAGACTATCCGGCCGTCCAGCTTGACGGTCATCAGGCCGTCCGAGGTGACGTGGCCGATGATAGTCGAATCCAGGTCCCATTTGGTGAATATGCGGCGAACCTCGTCCTCGTTGCCTTTCTTGACGCATACCAGCATTCGTTCCTGAGATTCCGAAAGAAGCACTTCATACGGCGTCATGCCGGTTTCGCGGAGCGGCACGCGGTCAACGTGTATTTCAACGCCGGCCTTGCCCTTGGCCGACATTTCCGAGGACGAGCAGGTCAGGCCGGCGGCTCCCATGTCCTGGATACCGACAATCAGGTCGCGCTCGATGATTTCCAGAGTGGCCTCCAGGAGCAGCTTCTCGGTGAAGGGGTCGCCTATCTGCACGGCAGGGCGTCTTTCCTGGGATGCCGCGCTGAGTTCTTCCGACGCGAACGTGGCGCCGTGAATGCCGTCGCGGCCGGTTTTCGAACCGACGATCATGACGGGGTTGCCTTCGCCGGACGCCGTGGCCGTGGCCAGACCACCGTGCTTGACAATGCCGACGGCCATGGCGTTGATCAGCGGATTGGCCGTGTATGCGTCGTCAAAGAACACCTCACCGGCGACGGTGGGTACCCCGAAAGAATTGCCGTAGTCTCCGATCCCGCGCACCACCCCGTCGACCAGGTAGCGCACTCTCGGATTCTCGGGCGAGCCGAAACGAAGCGAGTTGAGAGCGGCAATGGGACGGGCCCCCATGGTGAAAATGTCTCGGAGAATGCCGCCGACGCCGGTAGCCGCCCCCTGGTAGGGTTCGATGGCCGACGGATGGTTGTGCGATTCTATCTTGAACACCACCGCCAGGCCGTCACCGATGTCGATGGCGCCGGCGTTCTCCTCGCCGGCACCCGCCAGAACGGACTCGCTCTCCCGGGGCAGGGTCTTGAGCAACGCGATGGAATTCTTGTACGAGCAGTGTTCCGACCACATGACACTGAAGACACCAAGCTCCGTGTAGTTCGGATCGCGGCCGAGAATCTCCTTTATCCGTTCGTATTCTTCGGGTGAAAGACCGTGATCTCTGACCAGTTCGGGCGTGACTTTCGGCTGGGTGAACGATTGCGCCATGGGACCTCTCTTGTCTGAAAGCCCGAATATAGGGCCGCCGGTCGGTGGGGTCAACAAGGGAGTGCGCCTGCCGTCGGCCCGGCTCAGCATCCGGGGGACCGACGGCTCAGCTACAGAGCCTCAGACGCGGAAGGCCTCAGCGCGCGGTATTTGCTCCGGCACCGTCTGGGGCGTGGTCAATCGGAGACGGGGCACGGCGGGAACTCGCACCCGCCCGGCGGGAGCATAAACATGCAACGGATATACCACGTCAGGTCGCCGATGTCCACGACGCCGTCGGAGTCGAAGTCCGCCTCCTCCGGACAGATAAGCGGAGTGTGAGATATGAACAGGAAGTCGATCAGGACCGTCAGGTCCCCGATGTCCTGCAAGTCGTCCGGGTCGCCGTCAATGTTCCCCTTCGTGCCGATACAGCAGCCGCCGCAGTCCCAGTCGGCGATGGTGTTGCTTTCGATACAGCCCGACGCCTGCATCCAGAGGATGACCAGATCGCACACCGAATTCAACTGGCCGGTCACCCGTACGCTGTCACCAACCGTGTAGCTGCCGTAGTCGTCAAGGTGATACCTCGAAGAGCTCCCGGCCGGTTGAAACAGCACAAAGTCCAGTGAGTGGACAAGTGTACCGCATTCGTCCACCCATGGGTCCACCTGTGATTGAGCCGAACCGGCGACGGCCTGTGCACAGAGCACAGTCAACAGGATAAGCACGATTCTCATCCGTACCTCCTTCAAATTCAACTGTCCGGACGGACCGGACAGCACGGTTCGGTGATGTAGGGTCTTAAGCGATGGGCTACAAGAATTATACTAAACTGGTCAGTTTTGTCAAGGTTTGATTTGGTGCGGTCGACGCTCCACCGGTCTTCAAGGGACGCAAGAATTATGTTCCCTCCCTCGTATAATGCCGTTAGATTACACGTTATGACGATTCTGCAAAAGGTTAGACGGACCGTCCGGGACTACCACATGATCGGCCGGGGAGATTCTGTTCTCGTGGCCCTCTCCGGCGGGCCGGACTCGGTCGCCCTGTTGCGCCTTCTGCTCCGATTGCGGACGGAGCAGCGGCTCTCGCTGGCAGCCGTGTACGTCAACCATCGGATCCGCCCGAGGGCCGCCCGAAAAGAGGAAGAGTTCTGTCAAAAACTCTGCGAACGATATCGTATTGATCTGACCATCGTCGCCGGCGACGTGCCGGCCCTGGCAAAATCCTCCAGGACGGGTCTGGAAGAGACGGCGCGGGAGTTTCGTTACGGCGTGTTCGAACAGTTGGCCGAGCGGGACGGCCATGACCGCATCGCGCTGGGTCACCAGATTGACGACCGGGTGGAGACCGTCCTGTTCCGCCTGCTTCGCGGGACCGGCCGCAGCGGACTGGCCGGCATTCCGGCCGCCCGAGGCAAAATCATCCGCCCGTTATACGACCTGACGAGGGCGGAGATCTTAACCTACCTCAGGAGAATCAAGCAGAGCTATTGCGAGGATTTGAGCAATCGAGACCTTGAGTTCTCTCGCAATTACATTCGTAACCGTCTTCTGCCGGAGATTCGCCGCCGCGTGAACCCCCGGGCGGACTCGGCGTTGCTGGGTCTTTCGGAGATTGTTGCTTCCGAAGAGCAGTTTCTCGAGCCTCTCGTTACAAAAGCGGTCCGAAAGGTCGTTCACGTATCCCCGGGCGGGAAATTAGCCCTTGATTTACCCCGTTTTTGCGGTTATGATACGTGGGTCCGTAAAAGGCTGTTAAGACGTTGCCTCAAAGCACTTTCGGCGCGGTCGCTGACCGCGGGTCGGGAGACGATACGGCGGCTTGACCGGCTGTGCGAGGAGGACCGCAAAGCCATGTCCGTGCCCGGCGGTCTCCATGCGGTCAAAACGGACGACCGGCTGGTGCTGTACAGAAAGGCTGCCCGCGGCTTTCGTGAATCCTTGCCGCCGGGAAAAAGCGTGCCGCTGGAATATCCGCGCGTGCGGTTTCGCAGCCGAGTCAGCGATGGCGGCACCGAGTTGGTTCGGGCCGCGCGGCAGTCCCGGTCAGTGACCGTCGACTGGGACAAAGTGAGGCCGCCTCTGGTGTTGAGAAGTATCCGGCCGGGCGACCGGTTTCGACCGCTCGGGCTGAGAGGCAGCAAGAAAGTAAGCAACTACCTGACGGACAGGAAGGTCCCGAGGGTACTTAGGGACGAGGTCCCGTTGTTGTGTGACCGGGACGGAATCATCTGGCTGGTCGGATTCGAGATAGCCGACCGGGTAAAGATTGACAAGACAACCAGAAAGGTGCTTACGGTTGAGTGCCATGTCAGAAAAAACAATGCGGCCGCGGCCGTGTGAGGTCCTTCTCGATCAGGACCGGATTGCCCGGCGCATAGAACAACTGGGGACGCAGATATCGGCTGATTACGCCGGGAAGCAGCCCGTCCTCGTGGGTGTGCTCAAGGGAGCCGCGGTATTCGTTGCTGATTTGATGCGACAGGTGACGATACCGATTGAGCTCGAGTTCATACACGCCGCCTCCTACCGGCAGGGGACCCGCCGTGGTGAAACGCTTACGCTTGGCGGTACGCTTTCGGTTGTTCTGAAAGGCCGTCACGTGCTGCTTGTCGAAGGCGTCGTGGATACCGGCCGAACGGTGTCGCGCATTCTCGAGAGAATCCGATCGCAGGAACCGGCCTCCGTGGAGATTGTTACACTGCTGGATAAACCGGCTTCCCATCGTACGAAGCTGAGCATTAAGTACAAAGGGTTTACGATCGGTAACGAGTTTGTAATCGGCTACGGGATGGATAACGCTCAGCAATATCGGAACCTTCCGTTCATCGGTCGCGTCGTCGACGGCTAAGGTATGATTGAAGTTACCGATATAGTGAATTACGGGGCGCTGTTCGGGTATAACGAATAGAACCGGAACCAGGACGCCGGACGGAAGGAACGAACGTTGAGCAATCAGGGAAATCGCAAGCCAGGCCCCGGCCCGGGACGTGGTGACAGGTCGAAAGAACCGCCTCGGTGGCGGGGTCCGGGACGGTCGACCATATTCTGGCTGATCCTTTTCGCCACGATCTTCATCGTCTACGCTTACTATTCCGGCTCGAAAGAGGACGTTACGACGATCACGTACTCGGAGTTCGTTCAGGAGATAGAGAGCAACAACGTTGCCGAGGTGACTTTCACCGAGCGACGGGTTCGGGGCAAGCTCAAGGAACCGCGCGTGTTCGCCTCGAGCCGGAACAACCGGGCTTTCGGCGGTTTTGACTCGCGCATTCCGTTTGCAGACCTGAACTACGACCTGGTCAACCGGCTGGAAAAGAGCGGCGCCAAGATCGTCGCGGAAGAAGAGAGTATCAACTTCTACCAGGTGCTGCTCACGATTGCCCCGTGGATCCTGCTCGTGTTTATCTGGCTCTTTTTCCTGCGGCAGATGCAGGGGGGCGCCGGTCCCAAGGGGCTGTTCTCCTTCGGCAAGAGTAAGGCCAAGCTACTGACCGATGAGCGGCCCAAGGTTACGTTTAACGACGTCGCCGGCGCTGACGAGGCCAAGGAAGAACTCAAGGAGATTATCGAGTTTCTCAAGGAGCCCGGCAAGTTCCAGAGGCTGGGGGGGAAGATCCCCAAAGGTGCCCTGTTGCTCGGTCCTCCCGGAACCGGCAAGACGCTTCTGGCGCGGGCCGTAGCCGGTGAAGCAGACGTCCCGTTCTTTTCAATGTCCGGCTCCGATTTCGTGGAGATGTTTGTCGGCGTCGGCGCCAGCCGGGTCCGTGACCTGTTCGACCAGGGGAAAAAGAACGCTCCGTGCATTATTTTCATCGACGAGATAGATGCGGTGGGACGCCACCGTGGCGCCGGCCTCGGCGGCGGCCACGACGAACGCGAACAGACCCTTAACCAGCTTCTCGTCGAGATGGACGGGTTTGAATCCAATGAGGGTGTGATTCTGATCGCCGCCACCAACCGGCCCGACGTGCTCGACCCGGCCCTGCTTCGCCCGGGTCGCTTTGACCGGCAGATCGTCGTCCCCACTCCGGACGTGAAGGGACGTGAAGGAATTCTCGTGGTCCATATGCACAAGATCAAGACCGCGGACAGTGTCGATGCCTCGGTGCTGGCCCGCGGGACACCCGGCATGTCCGGAGCCGACTTGGCCAACATGGTCAACGAGGCGGCGCTGCTGGCCTCCCGGCACGACCAGGACGAGGTGACGATGGAGGATTTCGAGAACGCCAAGGACAAGGTGATGATGGGTTCCGAACGGCGCTCCCTGGTTATCGCGGAGGAGGAAAAGAAAATCATCGCCTTCCATGAAGGGGGGCACACGCTGGTGGCCAAGTTCCTGCCGAAAGCTGACCCGATTCACAAGGTGACGATTATCCCTCGCGGCCTGGCCCTGGGTGTCACCCAGTCGCTGCCGGTTGACGAGCGTCACACCCATTCCAGAGATTATCTCGAGGCTACGCTGGCCGTCCTGATGGGCGGCCGGGTGGCCGAGTTGCTGGTGTTCAACCAGCTCGATACCGGTGCCGGCAACGACTTGGAGCGCGCCACCAAGCTGGCGCGCAAGATGGTCTGCAACTGGGGAATGTCCGATAAGGTCGGCCCGGTGACCTTCGGCAAATCAGAAGAGCACATCTTCTTAGGCCGTGAATTCGGACATCGCGACCACTTTTCCGAGGCAACCTCGGTCGTAATCGACCAGGAGATAAAGAGGTTCATCGTGACCGCCGAAGACACAGCGCGGCGCATCCTGACCGAGCACCTGGATAAGCTGCACAAACTGGCCTCGGCCCTGCTCGAGAAGGAAATAATCGACGGCCGTGAGGTCGACGAGATAATTGGAAAGGCGTCCGGCGAGTCGGAACCGACACCGGAATCAGTGCCAACTCCAACCAAGTAGCCGGTGGGTTTTAATCGCGAAAAGATCATCCAGGGCGCCCGCCTCATGCTGGAAGGCATGGGCGAGGATCCCGGCCGCGAAGGCCTCCTGAGGACGCCCGAACGAATCGCCGAATACTTTGAAGAGGTACTGGCCGGGATGCACCAGGACCCGGCCGTCGAGCTGCGGAAGTATACGACCAAGAACAAAGACGAGATGATCATCCTGAAGGACATCTCGTTTTTTTCGCTCTGCGAACACCACCTGCTGCCGTTCTTCGGCAAAGTCCACATCGCGTACATCCCGCAGACCGACATGATGGTCGGGTTCTCCAACATGGTCAGGGTGGTGGAGATTCTCTCGCGCCGGCTGCAGGTGCAGGAGCGCATGACCAGCCAGATCGCTGATTCGATCATTGAGGCCGTCCAGCCCAAGGGCGTGCTGATCGTGGTGGAGGCGGAACACCTGTGCCTGACCATGCGGGGTCTGAAGAAACCCGGCAGCAAGATCGTCACCTCGGCCATCCGGGGCATGATGCGACGTGCTCCCACCCGGGCCGAGGCGCTGAGCCTTATCGAGCGTCAGGGCTGACGCTCGGCGGCTGCGATTCCCTCTTGCTTTTTCCGTCGCCAATGCGCTACTATAAGTCAGTGTTTCGACATGCAGAGGGAGAACATCACCAGACGAGAAGAATACACGGACGCGATCGGGCTGGCCGGCGGCCGGGAACTGCCTCTGAGCCGGCCGCTCGTCATGGGTGTCCTTAACGTCACCCCGGACTCGTTTTCCGACGGCGGCCGCTACCTGCGGAAGGAGGTTGCCGTCCGGCATGCCCTGGAGATGGTCGGACAGGGTGCCGACATCATCGACGTCGGCGGAGAATCAACCCGCCCCGGCGCCGATCCGGTCGGTGATGAGCAGGAGCAGGCACGCATCGTCCCCGTCATCGAAGCCCTGCGCCGACAGTCACCGGTAGCGATATCCGTAGACAGCTATCACGCCTCGACCGCCCGGGCCGCCATCCGGGCCGGTGCCGATATCGTAAACGATGTTTCGGCCCTGCGGTTCGACCCGGCGATGGCTGCGGTCGTGGCCGCCGAAGGCGTGCCGGTGATACTGATGCACATGCTCGGCACACCCAGGGACATGCAGAAAGACCCGGTCTATGTCGACTGCGTTCGTGAGATCGACGCCTTCTTCGAAGAGCGGATCGAGCACTGCCGGCGATCCGGAATAGACGCCGCCAGGCTTATTCTCGATCCCGGGATCGGCTTCGGCAAGCGGTTGTCCGACAACGTGGATATACTCAGGCATCTCGGCCGGTTCAAGCGTCACGGGCTGCCGCTGGCCGTGGGAACGTCGCGAAAATCGTTCCTTGGGATGCTGCATCCGGCCGGCAGCGAGCCCGACCAGCGCCTGGGCGGGTCGGTGGCGAGCGCTCTGGCCGCGGTAGCTCACGGTGCCGATATTGTCAGGGTGCACGATGTCGGGCAGACGGTGGTGGCGCTGAAGGTGGTTCAGGCTATTGGAGATAATCGGTGAGTGCCGTGCAGTATGACTTCCTGAGGTTTGGATTCAAGGATATCATCGATATCCTTATCGTGTCCTTCATCATTTACCAGGTCCTCAAGCTGACCAAAGGTACTCGGTCGGCACAGATTATCATCGGCCTGTCCCTGATAGCCGGTATCGCCTTCTTCTCGTACTGGTTCCAACTGGAGGGGCTCACCTGGCTGTTTTCGAATCTGGCCACGGTGGGGTTTATCGTCCTGGTGATCGTGTTCCAGCCGGAACTGCGCGGGGCTTTGGCTCACATCGGTCAGAACCGGCTGCTGCGCGTGCTCGTGACCATTGAACGCAAGAAGATACTGGTGGAGGTAACCCGGGCCGCCCTGAGGCTGTCGGAGTTGCGCTACGGCGGGTTGATCGTTATCGAGCGACGGACCGGGCTGCGGAATTTCGCCGAAACCGGCAAAGAGATGAACGCGGAATTGTCCTCGGAACTGCTCGTCACGTTGTTCACGCCCTACACGCCGCTTCATGACGGAGCCGTGATCATCTCCGGAGATTTCATTGTGGCCGCCGCCGCTTCGCTGCCGTTGACGACCAACCCGCGTTATCGCAAGCTCTTTGGTATGCGTCACAAGGCTGCAATCGGCGTTTCGGAGGTTTCGGACGCCGTGGTGGTGGTGGTTTCGGAAGAGACGTCACAGGTATCAATAGCTCATGAGGGCATGCTCGAGTCGAATATCAGCAAGGCTGAATTCAAGGACGTATTCACCGCGTACCTCAAGAAGTGACCCCCGTGCCTGCGAATGTCTTGCCGAACCAAACAGTCTTACCCGTTGACTTCGAAAGCGGAAATCCCGTAGCCGGGCCCGACCTGCCGTCGGCGGGCCGCAGGCGGGGGTGGACCTACGATGACCTACGATATTAGCAGGATCAGGGACTTCTCGATAATCGCGCACATCGACCACGGCAAGTCCACGCTGGCCGACAGGCTCCTGCAGCGAACCCACACCCTCACTCAACGGCAGATGAGGGATCAGGTGCTTGATTCGATGGACCTCGAACAGGAGCGCGGGATTACCATCAAGGCCCATGCTATCAGGATGGACTATGCCGCCGAAGACGGTACCCTTTACCAGTTCAACCTGATTGACACTCCCGGTCACGTTGATTTCACGTACGAGGTCAGCCGGGCGCTGGCGGCGTGCGAGGGGGCGATCTTGGTGGTTGACGCCGCCCAGGGCATCGAAGCGCAGACCCTTTCCAATCTTTTTCTGGCCCTGGACAACAATCTGGCAGTCCTGCCGGTCATCAACAAGATCGATCTGCCGAACGCCGATCCCGAGAAGGTGAGAGCGGAACTGGTCGGGCTTCTGGGCTGCCGGCCGGACGAGGTCCTGTTGTGTTCGGCCAAGGAGGGCACCGGTGTGGATGAATTGCTTGCGGCCATTGTTACGGTCTTTCCGCCTCCCTACGGCAGTCCCAACGCGCCGCTTCAGGCGATGGTCTTCGACTCGGTGTTCGACAGCTACCGCGGCGCCATGCCGTTCGTGAAAGTCGTGAACGGGGTACTGCGCAAAGGGGACCGAATCCGGTTTTTCTCACACAACAGAATCCACGAGGTGGACGAGGTAGGCTTTCTGCGCCTGGCGGCGTTCCCTCGGCCGGAGCTTCGTGCCGGCGAGGTGGGGTATTTCTTCGCTTCGATCAAGGATGTCTCCGACACCAGGGTGGGCGACACCATAACCACCGCGTCCCGCCCCGCCCGCGGGCCTCTTAAGGGGTTTGTCCACGTCAAGCCTATGGTTTTCTCCGGTCTGTACCCGGCCGTGGCTGAAGATTTCTCCGTCCTGAGAGAGGCCCTGGAAAAGCTCAAGCTCAACGATTCGTCGCTGAGTTTCGCCCCCGAGACTTCGTCGGCGCTGGGATTCGGGTTCCGGGTGGGATTCCTCGGTCTGCTGCACATGGAGATTGTCACGGAGCGGCTGGCCCGCGAATACGACCAGGCCATCATCAACACCGTGCCCAACGTTGAGTATCGGGTTCTCACGACCGGCGGCGACCTGGTCGTGGTCGACAATCCGGCCAGGATGCCGCGCGTCGGTGACATCGATCATATTGAGGAACCGTACGTCGATGCGCAGATCATCGCGCCGACCGACTACATCGGGCCGATCCTGCGTCTGGGCACCGAACGCCGCGGCCGGTACCAAAGCACCGAGTACCTCTCCGTCAGCCGCGTCAGCATTCATTATGCCTTTCCGCTGGCGGAGGTGATCTTTGATTTCTACGACCGGCTGAAATCCATTTCGCGCGGTTACGCCTCCTTTGATTACGGGCTGCCCTACTACCAGCGGGCCGATCTGACCAGGCTCGATATCCTGATCAACGGTGACCCGGTTGACGCCCTTTCCGTGATCGTCCACAGGGAAAAGGCGTACCGCTGGGGAATGAACGTCAGCGAGAAGCTCCGCAAGCTGATTCCGCGCCAGATGTTCGAAGTCGTGATCCAGGCGGCGATAGGCAGCCGCATTATCAGCCGCTCCACCATACGGCCGCTTCGAAAAAACGTGACTGCCAAGTGTTACGGAGGAGACGTCACCCGGAAGCGCAAGCTGCTGGAGAGACAGAAAGAGGGCAAGAAGCGGATGAAACAGGTGGGCAGGGTGGAGATTCCCCAGGAGGCGTTCCTGGCGGCGCTTGAGGTTGAACGGTAGAGTCGGTGCCGGCCGGGGCGGGCAGAATCCACGGCCGCGGCGTGCGGCGGCTTTCTTCTTTGCGCTATATGTCATTCTCACATATATTTAGCTCGTGATGCGATTCCCGTATGTTAAAGAAATGTGGGAGAAAACCGATAACCCTTAAGGTATGGAAGAGGATTTCCTGATCCAGGACATCAAGCAGGCCGAGACTCAGCGCGAGACTCGGAGAATCCTTCAGAAGAAGGAGTGCAAGCCGCTCTGGCGGGAGTACGTCGAGACCGCCGTAATTGCGCTGGTGGCCGCGATCCTCCTGAGAATCTTCGTTGTCTCGGCCTACCGCGTCAATTCCGCGTCGATGGAGGACGCCCTGCAGGTCGGCGATTACATCTTTGTCAACAAGCTGGCCTACCAGTACGGTAGCGGGCCGAAGGTCGGGGACATCATCGTCTTTAAGTATCCCAACAATCCGAACAAGGATTTCATCAAGCGGATTGTGGCGATGCCGGGCCGGACGGTCGAGATCGCGGACAAGGTGCTGTACGTTGACGGCGAGATTGCAGCGATTCCCCCGCTCTCCAAGCACATCGACAGGCGGATTATCCCGGGCGATCTGTCGTTCCGGGACAACTTCGGCCCCTATACTGTCCCGCCCGGGCACTACTTCGTCGTCGGCGATAATCGCGATGACAGCCGCGACAGCCGCTTCTGGGGCGGGGTGCCGGAGGAAAACATCAAGGGCAAAGCCGTCTTCGTGTACTGGTCCTGGCAACCGGATCCTGATCCCCCCGGCTGGGGGTTTCCGTACATTATCGATGCCGTGCAGTGGATGGGTCATATCCTGGTGGGCTTCCCCACTCACATCCGCTGGGATCGGCTCGCTACGGCGCTGTAATGTCGCTTGGCCTTTACCTGCACTTTCCATTTTGTCACAACCGGTGTCTCTACTGCGACTTCTACAAGGAATTGCATGATCCGGCCCTGGAGAGCCGCTTCTACGAGGCGTTGCGAATCGAGACCGAACTGGCTGCAGTGCAGTCCGGCACGTCCGACCATGAGGTGGCCACTATTTACGTCGGCGGCGGAACACCTTCGCTGACTTCCCTGGAGTTGTTCGGAACATGGCTCCGGCAGGTGAAGTCAGTGTTTCACGTGTCGCCGCAGGTCGAGTTCTCGTTTGAGAACAATCCTGAGTTTGTCATCCCGGAGTTGCTGGCCGGCCTGAAGGACCTGGGCGTCAACCGGCCGACATTCGGCGTTCAGTCATTCAATCCTCGCCTGTTGCATCTGCTGGATCGAAGGCACAGTCCCGACGACTGTCACAGGGCGATTTACCTGGCCAACACGCTTGCCTTCGAGAACTACGGCGTCGATCTCCTGTTCGGCATTCCTCACCAGACGTCCAAACTGCTGTCGGCCGATCTGGACCAGCTTGTCGATCTGGACCCGCCGCATATCTCATTTTACCAGTTGACCGTTGAGGATGGAACGCCCCTGCAGGAGGATGTCCGCGTGGGCAGACTGACGGTGCCGGGTGACGAATTGACCACGGCGCATTACCGGGCGGTAACGGAGACCCTGCGAGACGCCGGATACGAACGGTACGAGGTCTCCTCGTTTGCAAAACCGGGCTGCGAGTGCAAGCACAATCTCCGATACTGGACCGGCGACGATTACCTGGGCCTGGGACCGTCGGCGCATTCTTTCATACAGGGCCGTCGGTTTGCCAACAGGCGCAGCGTGACGGATTATATCGATTCACTGGCGCGCGGCCGTCGCCCGCTGGTAGTGGACGAATCGGGCACGGAGCAGCGCATGCTCGAAACGATCATGCTCAGCCTGCGCACGGCGCGAGGGATCAATCGCCGGCGGTTCAGGCAGCGGTTCGGCCACTCCCTGGAGGAACGCCTCGATCGCACTCAGTATGACATGTTTGTCGAATCCGGCCATCTCATTCCCGACCGGGGCAGTCTGCGGCTGTCGGACGATGGCATACTGGTCGCGGATGAAATCACGCGCCGGCTGATCAGGTGATCCCTGCCAGCGCGACACCATGTGAAATCCGTTGGGAACCCGTCGGGGCGTCCGTCGCGCCGGTGGGCATACGGCGGGAGCGCCTTCCCGGCCGGCCATTTGTGATTGTACACCAGGCACTTCCTGTTATATTGACCCGGTATGGATTTCTTTGACGAAGACAAGGCCGATACTCAGGCGGATCGTCCTTCCGTAGCCCCGCTGGCTGACCGCGTCCGGCCGCGTTCGTTTGACGAGTTTGTCGGTCAGCAGAAAATTGTCGGCCCCGGGACGCCGCTGCGAAAGGCCATCGAGGAGGACAAGGTACCGTCGGTCATCTTCTGGGGGCCGCCGGGATCGGGCAAGACGACCCTGGCGCGCCTTTTTGCGAATATGACCAGAGGCCAGTTCGTGCCGTTTTCCGCCGTTGCCTCGGGCATCAAGGAGGTCAAGGAAGTGCTGACCAAGGCGGGCAGTTACTACCGGATGTCGGGGCGGCGAACCTACGTCTTCATCGATGAGATTCATCGTTTCAACAAAGCTCAGCAGGACGCCTTTCTTCCGTACGTCGAGCGGGGCGACATCGTTCTCGTCGGCGCCACGACCGAAAACCCGTCCTTCGAAGTCAACAGCGCCCTGTTGTCGCGGATGCGGGTCTACGTGCTCGAGCGGCTGTCCGAGAACGATATCGCCGGTGTTGTCCGGCGGGCGCTGGCCGACGGTGAAAGAGGTCTGGCCTCAACGAAGCTGACGCTCGAGGAGAATGCGTTGACCGCCATTGCCGCTGCGGCCGATGGTGACGCGCGGCGGGCGCTGTCGCTGCTGGAAGCGAGCGCGGCGTTCGTGGGTAAGGGCGGTACCATTACGACCGAAACCGTCAGTCAGGTCAGCCTGAAGACTTCCCTGCTTTACGACAAGGGGGGCGAGGAGCACTACAATATCATCTCGGCGCTGCACAAGACAATTCGCGGAGGCGACCCGGATGCCGGCTTGTACTGGCTGGCCAGGATGCTCGAATCCGGGGAGGACCCGCTGTACATCGTGCGGCGGCTGGTGCGCTTTGCCGCCGAAGACGTGGGCCTGGCCGACCCGTTTGCCCTGACTCTGGCTATCAGCGTCCGCGACACCTATCACTACCTGGGCTCACCTGAAGGCGATCTGGCGATTGCGGAGCTGGTCGTCTACCTGGCCTGTGCGCCGAAGTCAAACGCTGTCTACACGGCTTTCGACCGGGCCAGGGAAGATGCCGCCGCGAGTGGATCGCTGCCGGTGCCGCTGTGGATTCGCAACGCGCCGACCGCGTTGATGAAGGCCCTAAACTACGGTAAGGGCTATAAGTACGCTCATGAATACGAAGGCGCCCTGACTGACCAGGAGTATTTTCCCGAAGAACTGGCAGGACGGCAGTACTATCACCCGGGCGCGGCCGGGCGCGAGGCAAAGATCAGTGAGTATCTGAAGAAGTTCCGCGAGTTCCGTCGTCGGGCCGGGGAGTCGTCTGCGGCCCCGCGCAGGAAGAAAGGCTGAACCGGCTCGTTCGGCCGAGGGTTTAACAGGTAGCATATGCGAACGTTTCAAGTTGCCATCTGGTTGCTGGTCCTGCCGCTTGTTGCCAGCGGTGCTTCGCTCCTGGTTCCCATGGACAGTTCCCAGACCGATCACCTCAAGGCCTACGGGGTGGTTTACAAGTCGCTGGAGAAGGGACACAAGGCCGAGTGGCTTCTCAACTACCGCAACGGTTCATTTCTCATCGACTACTCACCCGAAGCGTCAGACGTCTGCCTGCTCATGGGCGTCAGGGCAATCAAGGTGACCTCGGGACAGGTGGCCGATATTTACCGGCAAATCGAGGTCGAGAACATGGAGCGGGTCGAACTGGAGAAAGCGCCTTCGATTGCAGTCTACTCTCCGCCCTCGCTTCAGCCGTGGGATGACGCGGTGACGCTGGCGCTGACGTATGCCGAAATCGACTACGATATCGTCTGGGACGAAGAGGTACTCTCCGGCGTTCTCGAGGAATACGACTGGCTGCACTGCCACCACGAGGATTTCTCGGGTCAGTACGGCAAGTTCTACGCTGCCTTCCGCAACCAGCTATGGTACCAGGCGGACGTCCGGGCCAACGAGGAGATGGCCCGCAAGCTCGGCTACGATAAGGTGTCTCACCTCAAACGGGACGTCGCCAAGACTATTTATGATTACGTGCGTCGCGGGGGGTTCCTGTTCTCGATGTGCTCCGCGCCGGAGACGATGGACATGGCCCTTGCCGCCGACGGTGTGGACATTGTCCCGGGAGAGTTCGATGGCGACCCGCCCGATCCCGGCTGTCAGTCACGGCTGGATTACGGCAGGACCTTCGCCTTTGAGAATTTTGAGGTTTCTATTGATCCCATGGTTTACCGCCGGTCCGATATCGATACCTACCCGGACCGCCTGGTCCGTTTTCCGACGCCGCAGCAGGATTTTTTCTTCCTCTTTGAATTCTCCGCCAAACTCGATCCCGTTCCCACCATGCTGACACAGGACCACGTCAGTACGATCAACGGATTCATGGGGCAGGTAACGGGATTCAGAAAGTCGCTGGTGAAAAAGCACGTGATTGCCCTGGCTCAGCCGGACAATTTCGATGAGGTCCGCTACATCCACGGCAACGTCGGGCGAGGCACTTTCACTTTTCTCTCCGGGCACGATCCCGAGGACTACCAGCATATGGTGCACGACCCGCCGACGGATCTGTCGTTGCACAAGGATTCACCCGGCTACCGCCTGATCCTCAATAACGTGCTGTTTCCCGCGGCCAAGCAGAAGGAACGCAAGACGTAACCTCCGGCCGAAGCGGGCGGATCGCCGCCGGCTTCACCGTTGATCTGCCGGTCCCGGGTGCACGCCCGGGCGTACGTTATTCTCTCAATGTCGCCCTGCCTGAAGCGGTCCTGATCTCAATCACCGGTGAATCGCCGCCCCGGCTGAAGGACTTCCTGACGTACTCGTCACGATCGCCCCGCCGCCGATAAGTCTCTTCGTCGTCGAAATCGAACGGAGAGACGATTCGCCCATGGCGGACCTTGGCGACGAACTCGAAGTATCCTTTTACCGGGTTTCCGTTGTAGTCCAGGCTTGCCCTTCCGCTGGCCGAGCCCAGGGAAACGTCGGACTCGGGCGTGTCCGCGAGTTTGACTCTTACGCTGCCCGACGCCGACGAAAATGAGCTGGGTTCCGCAATGGATACGTTCGAAACGTCGACATCACCGGACGCGGTGCTGAGATCGAAAACTCCCCCGCAATCCCTGATGTCGATGTCGCCGGAGGCGACACCGACCGAGAAGTCACCGGTCAGGTTCTCCACGGTGAAGTTTCCCGAGGCGGAGGAGAATTCGATGCGCGTATCGTCCGGCACGGTCAGCACCCAGGTTGACGAGCCGCTGTTGGATCTGCGCATCACCTCGGTTAGTTTGAGCACGTCGCCGCGCTCACGAAATGTGGGCTCAAAGGATCCGCGCGGCGAGTATGAGTGTTCCAGTTCGACCTCAACACGGTCGGTATTTCCCTTCTTTACGATGCAGTCGCCGCTGACGGTTTGCAGGTCAATGGCCGTTATGCCTTCGTACGTCTTGACAATCCGATCGTCATCCCCTGTCCCTGCGCTTACGCCAAGGGCCAGGGCGACTACTGCCGGCGGGATGAAAAGTTTGCACAGACATTTCATATAGTTTTTCTCCTCGCGATAGTCACACCGCGCTTCGTGATGAGCGGTGTGCCGTCCGCATGGGTTCCTCCTGCTCTGGTTGGTAGTACGCGTCGATGCCGGAAAGGTTGCCGATGACACCGGGCCGGAGCGACCGGTGTTTCTTTTTGACTTGAACATTTCACGTGCTTAGTTTACAGGTATGGCGAGCCGGGAGAACCGCACATACCTGGGCATCGACTACGGGGCGCGTCGAATCGGTCTGGCCAAGAGCGACCCGACCGGTCTGATCGCCTCGCCGCTGACAACCCTTGAGGTGAAATCAGCCGCCGATGCCCTGAAAAAGCTGTCGGCAGTGATCAGCGAATACTCGCCGGACGGCCTCGTGTTCGGTTATCCGCTGCATGACTCCGGGGAAAAAAGCGACAAATGCCGCGAGGTCGATGCCTTTATAAAGCGCCTTGCGGCCGAGTACGGCGGTCCGATCTACCGGGTCGATGAAGGACACAGTTCGCGCGAGGCCGTTTCTATCATACACGCTCACGGCAAACAGGCCGGCAGGAACAAGAAACTGATTGATCGCCTTGCAGCTGTTGTGATTCTCCAGCGGTTTCTCGATGAGCAACCCGATCAGTCCCATGGGAGGTCGCAATCATGAGCTGTCATCACGGGCGGGAGCGGTGCTATGTCTGTTGTTAAGCGTGGCCTGCTCGTCATCCTGATTCTTCTGGTCGCGGCCGCCGGATACGTCCTGTATGCGTATTACGGAACGGTTGACCTCGGCGACAGAACGGTATCAATCGTCATCGAACCCGGTGACGACTTCACGGAGGTGGCCGGGCGATTGCTCGAACGGGGCGTGGTGCGGTCACGAATCATGCTGCGTTATCCGGCCAGGCTGCGCGGTGTCGATCGCCGGCTGACGCCGGGGCGGTATGACTTCAAGGGCGGCAATTCCTGCCGTTCGGTGCTTGACCGGCTGGCCGGGGCCGACTTTCTGCGGGTCCGGGTGACTGTCGCGGAGGGAGCGCCGATATGGAAAGTCGCTTCGATCCTGGCTGATCAGGCGCAGGCGGACTCGGCCGCAGTGCTGGACCTGAACCGGGATTCGGTCTTTCTCGCCTCGCTGGACCTGCCGTATCTCGAGGGTTACCTGTTTCCCGAGACGTACTTCTTTGCGTGGGGCAGCACGACCCAGGAGATGGTGCAGGACATGGTGGCGATGTTCCGTTCCCAGTGCGATACGATCTGGTCCGATTCCGTCCACAACGGTCTGAGCCGGGATGAAATTGTCATACTGGCCTCGATAATCGAGGCCGAGGCCGGGCTGGACGAGGAAAAGCCGCTGATCGCGTCCGTCTACCACAACCGGCTGCGACAAGGGACGAAACTCGACGCCGATCCCACGGTAATCTACGGCCTGGGGGGACTTGACCGGCCCCTGACGACGAAAGACCTCCGCGCAAGCACGCCGTATAACACTTATCGCAGACCGGGGCTGCCGCCCACGCCCATCAACTCTCCCGGCCTGGCGTCGTTGCGCGCGGCTCTCCATCCCGACAGCACCGACTATTACTACTTTGTCGCCGACGGTACTGGAGGGCACCGGTTCTCGCGTACCAACAGGGAACATATAAACGCGCGCAACGAGATCCGGCGTTCCATGCGACAGCAGGGGGGGAAGTAGAAGCACCGGGCGTTATGCAGAAGTGGGAATTGTCGCGGTAATTCTGGCCGCAAACCGTGCGGCGACCCGGTCAAGCAGGCCGTCTTCGAACAGCGTGAAGGCCGTCGGCTCGTCCGAACTGTACCCGATGATGCCGACGACCGTGCCCTCGTGCTTGAGCGGCTGCAGGACAAAAGAGCGGGTGTCACCTCCGAGCAGGAGGTTTCGTTCAAACGGGTTACCGCTGAAGAACTCGCGGCAGCTTTCGGTGTATGTCACGCCTCCCTCGGCAACTTTCTCGAACAGCGACGACGCGGACGGCAGGCGAAGTGAGAGGTTCTTGCGGGTTCTCCTGGGGCTGAAGCTGGCCGTGGCGATAAACCTCGTTCCGCCGGACTCACGAACCGCTAACAGCCCTCGCGTGATGGGGTACATCTGCTGCAGCTTGCGGGTAACCAGGACGAACATGTCCGGCAGGTCAATCCTGTCCGGAAGCCAGGCATCGAGGTTCACGGACCACGAGGCCCCGCGATTCGACGACATGCGGTCGGGGTCGTGCCTGTGTCGACTGTCGATCATTTTGACTCCCGCGCCGACGGCGTTCAGTGGCTGACCAGTTCCCGCCTGAGATCGTACTTCCGTATTTTGCGCCAGAGCGTGGTGCGGCCGATTCCGAGTTCGGTGGCGGTCCTCGTGTAGTTCCAGTTGTTGTCGTTAAGGGCATTGACAATGACGGATCGCTGGCTGCTGTCCATCAGGTGACCTTTCAGGTGGAGCGACCTTCGCGCCGGTCCCGGTTCCTCACCGGCCGGTTCGCGACCGGCGGAGACGAAGGAGATATCGTCAACGCTCAGTTCGCCGCCGCTGCAAAGGGCGATGCCTCGCCTGAGCGTGTTTTCCAGCTCGCGCACGTTGCCGGGCCAGGTGTGACTCCTCAGTCGGTCAACGGCCGGCCGGCTGACGGCTACCGGCTGCCTGTCGGTCTCCCGGCAGATCTTCCGCACCAGGTAGTCGATGAGGATTTCGATATCCTCGGCCCGTTCGGCCAGGGTGGGAAGATTCAGCGGTATGACGCTCAGCCGGTAGTACAGGTCCTGGAGAAGCTCCCCGTCGGCAACCATTTTGGCTAGGTCATGACTGGTTGCGGCCACGACGCGAACGTCAACCCGCCTGGATGTCGACGCACCGAGGGGGCGGACTTCCGAATCGGACAGGAAGCACAGGAGCTTTGCCTGCACCGATGCCGGTATGCGACCGACCTCGTCCAGAAAGAGCGTTCCGCCGTCGGCCTCCTCCAGCAATCCCGGCCTGCCGGGTTTCGCCGACGCGTGAGAACCCGCAACGCAACCGAAAAGCCCTGACTCCAGCAGCGATTCGGGAATGGCCGCGCAGTCTGCGGTGACGAACCTCTTGTCCCGGCGGTCGGAGTGGTGGTGGATGGCGCGCGCGAACAGTTCCTTGCCGGTGCCCGAGGGCCCGGTGATCAGAATGGTGATGTCGGTCGCGGCGATGCGCCGTGCTGTCTCCTTCAACTGCGTAATCTGTTTGGAGATGCCGATGATGTTGTCGAAGCCGTATGACATGGCCACGTGTTCGCGAAGAACCGTGAGTTCGCGCCGCATCAGCCTCAACTGCACGGCCTTTCGTACTGTCAGCAGCACCTGATCATCCGAACACGGTTGTACGAGGTAGCCAAAAGCTCCGTCGCGGACGGCGTCCTCGGCGGCGTCGACCGATTCCGGTGCCGCCAGCAGAATGAGCTCGCTGCCCGGATAGCTTTCCCTGATTTCTCTGACTATCTCAGGCCCGGGGGCGCTGCGCCCGCGAATACCGGCGAGAATGACATCGGGCGTTATCCCTTTGACGACGCTCGTGCCTTCAGCCGTCGAAACGGCTTCGTGGACACGGTGGTGCGGACCGGTGAGAAGTCCGGCCAGTGCCTTCCGCGGCGGACCGTCGTCATCGATGACCAGGATCTCGATATTGGTGTTGCCTGTTTTGGAATCCATATCGTTTGCTCTTCAGCAGGGGATCTCGGCCGTGGTTACCAGCCTGTGATCACCGGCCCCGCCCTGGTGTGACACGCTGATACTCATCAGGTCCGCCAGGCGGGTGGTAAATTTCTTCCAGTGCGAATGAGGTTCAAGGGAGCTCCCCGGTCCGATCGGGGTTGTCTCGCAGCAAATGGTGATTGAGCGCACGGCCGCCGAACCGGAACAGGTGATGGTCGTCCGGGTTGGGCGGCTCATTCCTCCAAGGTGCGAGCGGATGAGGGCCTCAAAGAAAAACGTGAGCGCCTGCGCCGGGGCGACGACCGTGGCCGGTGCCGCCGGCGTGGCTATTTCAATAGAGCTTTCCCGTGCCAGCCGGGATCTTACCAGTCCCACCGCCCGCTCCAGCTCGTCTGCCGGCGCGAGCCGGCACTTCTTCAGTTTCTGAAAATCGGACAGCAGACTCATCCGGGTCAGGTACCTGTCGAGTTCCGCCGTTTCCGTGCGGACGATGCGAGGCAGATCGGAAAACTCGCGGGATCGGTGGTCCACGTGCAGACTGTCCAGATGCCACGCGGCGGACGTGACTGCGGCTATCTTGCCGCGCATGCGGTGGATAAAGAAATCGAAAAGGGACCGGTCCTGCTGACCCGCATCCGTCGTGCGCCGCTGCAGCGAGACCAGAGTGAGGCTGACGGAGCCGTGGCCGATGTTATCGAGCCGAAACGACAGGTCGGGGAAGGCCCTGGACAGGTCGCGCTTGAGTTCACTGTACTCCATGTCCACCAGTTGCGCGGCCACTCGCTTCAGGAGACTGCAAAGCGGTTCGTTGGCGGCCATTACTTGTCCGGAGTCGCGGTCGACGACCATGATCGGAGTCGCCCCGGCAAGGGCTGCGTCCAGTCCGGGAATAAGCATGCCGGCACGCATACCGGCTTTCCGGAACCGGAAAACAAGGTCACCGAAAGGCCTCTGGTACCGGCGATCTCGAGGCGCGGCTTCAGAACACACCAGGCCGAGCACGATCGGGCTCGGCACGGCGGGATCCAGAACGGCCGTGTAAACGTGGTATCCACTGGCACTCCACGGTTCCTCGGAGCGGACTCGGTGCCAGAACGTGGCCGTGGAACCTGAATTGAGCGTAGTCTCTGCCTCCCGGAGTGGAAGGACGTTCAGGCCGTCGGGATGCGAGAAACGACCGTTATGGAACAGGAAGCACGTGGAGGTTTCGTCGGTAAGGCAGTTGAGCAACTCCCGGTCGCCGGGCGTCAGCCGGCCACGGAGGTGCAGTCCCAGAAGCAGACTTTCAATACGAGCCGGCAGGCCGGCTTGAGATACAGGCTCGGACGGTTTCTGGTTTTCGCGCCGCGGCAACGTTGCCGCGGCGTGCAATTGCGGTCCGCTGATGTCGATCTCGCGCTCCTGTTTCACATTGAGACACCTGTTTCTATAATCGGTCTATACCGGCGGCTCTTTAGCATGTTTGGAGATTGTCTCGCAATACCGAACCTGATTTAACCTTGACGGCCATCGGCAGGGGCCATATCTTTATCCATGCCAATCTCAAGTAAGCAGGTGGAACACGTAGCCCGCCTGGCGCGGCTTCATCTGTCCCCGGAAGAGGTCGCGCAGTTCAGCCGTGAGCTTTCAGTTATCCTTGAATACATCGATCAGCTCCGGTCCGTGGACACCGAGGGCATAGAGTTGCAGGATCGGCCTGCCGGTATGAGGCCCGTGCACCGCGAGGACGAAGTGTGCCCGTCTCTTCTGCGCGAGAAGGCGCTGGCCAGTGCTCCGGATCAAGACGGCGAGTATTTCCGGGTTCCCAGGGTTATCGGATGAAAAAACCGGGCGTGCTGGCGGTTATCCCGGCTCGATTGAGATCGACGCGGTTTTCCGGCAAGGTGCTCTATCCTTTCCGGGGCAAGCCGCTTCTCTACTGGGTTTGGCGCGAGGTTCGTCGTTGCAGTCGGATCGACCGCCTCGTCGTGGCCACTGACGATCGCGAGGTACATCAGGCGGCTGAGGCGTTCGGTGCCGAGGTCATGAGAACCTCAGCCCGGCACCGGACCGGCACAGACAGGGTGGCCGAGGTCGCGGAAGTGCTGGGCGGAAAGCTGATCATCAACGTTCAGGCGGACAATCTGGGTTTGAAACACGCCGTCCTGAACCGGGTCATTGACCGGATGAACGAACATCCTGCGATCCCGGTCGCGACTCTGGCCCGGCGGATTGAGACGGATGATGAGTTGTTCAATCCCGGCCTGGTCAAGGTAATTATCTCCGAAACGGGTGAGGCGCTGTGGTTCTCACGATATCCGCTTCCCTATCTGCAGGGGGCCGATGGCCGCCGGCGGGCCGGGCAGTTCGGGTTCTACGCGCATATCGGCGTCTATTTCTTCAGGCGGGCGGCCCTGCGCGCTTTCGCCCGGTCCAGGCGCACGGCCCTTGAAAGGGCTGAATCGCTCGAGCAGTTGCGGATCCTCGAGCGCGGTGGCAGGATACGGGTGTTCAAGACCGCAATGCGTTCCGTATCGGTGGATCGACCGGAAGACGTGAAAAAGCTGACTGTCTTATATAAGTAAGGATCCTGTATGTCTGAAAGCGGCAGTACCAAGTACGTCTTCGTCACCGGCGGAGTGGTTTCGTCGCTGGGCAAAGGGATTGCGGCTGCCTCGCTGGGTCTTCTGCTGCAGCGGCGGGGTCTGAAGGTCCAGAACATCAAGCTCGATCCCTATCTCAACGTTGACCCGGGAACCATGAATCCTTTTCAGCACGGCGAAGTGTTTGTTCTTGACGACGGTTCCGAGACCGATCTCGACCTGGGTCACTACGAACGTTTCCTCGACCAGTCGCTCGAGAAGGGGAACAACGTCACGACCGGGCAGATCTACCATACTATCATTACTCGGGAGCGCCGGGGCGACTACCTCGGAGCGACGGTCCAGGTTATTCCTCACGTGACGGAGGAAATAAAGGTTCGGATCAGGAATCCCAGCCGGTCGGCGGACAGGCCGGACGTGATAATTGCGGAGATCGGCGGCACGGTGGGAGATATCGAATCTTTGCCGTTTCTGGAGGCGATCCGTCAAATCGGCCTGGAAGAGGGCACCGGCAACGTCCTGTACGTCCACGTGACGCTGGTCCCGTACATTCCGACCGCCGGAGAGTTCAAGACCAAGCCGACCCAGCACTCGGTCAAGGCGCTCCGCGAGATCGGTATTCAACCGAACATACTTCTGTGCCGCTCGGCAACGTCGATTACCGACTCACTCCGTCAGAAGATCAGCCTGTTCTGCTCGGTGCCGGCTCGTTCCGTGATTGCCGCGCGTGACGTGTCGACGGTGTACGAGGTGCCGCTGGAGTTCCACGAGCAGAAGCTCGACGACATCGTCGTGGGGCATTTCGGTTGGGATCTTCCCGAACCTGACCTGAGGGAGTGGGAAGGAATCGTGGAGAAGATCAAGAATCCGCGCCGGCGGATCAAGATCGGTATCTGCGGCAAGTACGTGAATCTGAAGGATGCCTACAAGTCGATCATCGAGGCCTTCGTTCACGCCGGCGTCGCCAGCGAGGCCGAGGTCATCCTGGTCTGGGTCAGTTCCGAGGAGATCAAGAAAGGCGGGGCGGAGAAGTTCCTTCACGATGTCAACGGCCTGTTGATCCCGGGCGGTTTCGGCGAGCGCGGAGTGGAGGGCAAGATCGAGGCCATCCGCTACGTCAGGGAGAAGAGGATCCCCTTCCTTGGGATTTGTCTCGGGATGCAGTGCGCCGTAATCGAATTCGCCCGGAACGTCTGCAACCTGAAGGACGCCCACAGCTACGAGTTCTACCGTGACCTGAAGCATCCGGTGATTCACCTGATGGCGGATCAGGAGGGTGTGGCCGAACTTGGTGGAACCATGCGACTCGGCAAGTACCCATGCCGCATCGCTGACGGCACCCGTTCCCTGGAGGCTTACGGCACCAAAGACATATCCGAGCGACATCGCCACCGCTATGAGCTTAACAACGCCTACCGGGAGATGCTGGAGGACAACGGCTTGGTGATCGCCGGCGTGTCTCCGGACACGCGCCTGGTCGAGATAGTCGAGGTGCCGGGTCACCCCTGGTTTGTCGCCGTGCAGTTTCACCCGGAGTTGAAATCGCGGCCCACCAAGCCACATCCGCTGTTCAGGGAATTCGTCAGGGCCGCCGTGATGCACGGCGAAGGCAAACAGCAGCGGGCATCAGCCGGGAGGGATCGTTCCGCTGACGTGTCCGCCGCTGCGCGCAAAGAAGCCGGCGGTTTAGATCAATGACAGAGATTCAGTCGGGGCGATTGTCCTTGGCGGCTATCTTCTTACCGCGCAATCAATTCAAGGCGAACGAAGCGGTGTTACCTGTTGACAGCGCGCGGCCTTTTCGTTATCGTTCGAATCCGTTTCAAGGCTGAAAGCGGCGGTTCCGCAAATGCATATGTTGTCACTTGCACTTTTTCTCCTGGTCACGAGGCCGACCTTTGACCTGGGCACCGAATCAGAAGCCAGACTCGAGCGGGATACTGTCTGGCAGGCTCGGGGTGAGCAGTTCTACGATGAGCCGATTGACCCGGACATGTATTTAATCAGGCCGGGCGAACTGTTGCGAGTGACGTTCATCGGCACTCAGCTACCCCCTCTGCAGTTGGCGGTTGATGCAGAGAGCCGGATCGTTGACCAGAATCTGGGCGTGGTAGATCTTGCGGACCGCACGCTGAGTGAGGCGCGCGGCCTCTTGACTCAGGCCATGGCGCGGGTATATAACACCGGCGAGGCGGCTGTCTCGGTGAGCGATCCGTATCCGGTGGTGATCCGGGTCTCAGGAGCGGTGAACCGGCCGGGCCGGTACCGCGCGTACCTGTCGCAAAGGGTATCAGATATCATTGACTCCGCCGGCGGCATCGCGCCCGGAGGTTCAGCCAGACGGCTTCGGTTCGTCAGTCCGCGCCGGGAGGTGCCCGTCGATCTTGATCAAGCGGTCATGACGGGTGATCCCGGAGCCGATCCCTGCCTGTATGCCGGTCTTCACGTTATCGTCCCGCCCCGTTCGACGACGGTGGTGCACGTGCTCGGGGCTGTCAGCAACCCTCGGGAAATCGAGCTTATCGGCGGCGAAAGCCTTGATCAACTGCTGGCTCTGGCGGGCGGCCCGCTGGCCGACGCCGACGTCGGTTCCAGTTACCTTGTCAATGACTCCGGGCGAAATCCGCTGATGCCGGGCAGCATCCGCCCCGGCGATTTCATTATGGTCCCGACCGGTTCGGCAGGGGCACGAGCCGGGGATGTCATACTCGTTGGTGCCGTGGCCAGGGTCGGGCGGTATCCGTACCGTGACGGTATGAGTCTCTCCGATCTTTTGACCCTGGGTGGTGGCGCGGCAAAACGGGCGAATCTCTCCCGCGTGACCATCTTCCGCAAGGCGGAACCGGACGTTTGGAGCCGGCGTGAAGCCGCGCGCTACCCGCTTTCGCCGGCTGCGGAGGCTGATGTCGATGCCGGTGCCGTTATGCTCAGGCCGTCCGACTCGGTCTTCGTCCCGGTTCGGCTTGGCTACGTGAAAGTGAGCGGAGAAGTGCGCTATCCCGGGTTGTACGAGTATCGTTCAGGCAAGGCCGCTTCCTACTACATCGGCAGCGCCGGCGGCACCACCGGTCGGGCGGAACTCTGCACGGTGCATCTTTTCGATCGCGTCGCAGAAGTGACCGGCCGGATTTCTCTCCAGTCGGCGGTCCGGGACGGCGACGAAGTGGTGGTCAGGTGTTCGGAGGATCGGCCGTGAATCAGAATTCGTCAACCAACCTCTGGTTGTTCCTCGAAGTGCTGGCGGCCCGGCGCGTCCTGATTATCACGCTCGTGCTCGCAGGTGCGATTGTCTCGGCTGTCGTGTCCTTGTTTCTCCCGGCGTGGTACGAGGCTACTGCGCTGGTGTTCCCGTCCCGGGAAATGATGGCGCCGGTTACGGCGTCGAAGAATCTGACCGACATCGCTTCAATTACCGGCGGCATCGAGTTACCGGTCATGGTTACGCCGTCCGACATGTACGCCCGGCTGCTCAAAAGCCGGGCCGTTACGTCCGCCATTATTGAGCGCTTTGACCTTAAGGCCCGCTACGGGGCGGGAAGTATGTACGAGGCGAACGAGCAATTGCTCAGGCATGCCCGCTTCCGAGTGACCGAGGAAGGTCTGGTGGGCATTAGGGTCGAGGATCGAGATCCCGAATCGGCCGCCACCATCGCCAACGCTTTTGTCGACGAACTGAACTCCCTGCACCAGCGAATTGTCTCTCAGCGCGCCCGGCGGAGCCGGGAATTCATCGAGGCCCGGCTGGCTGAGGTCAGGACACAACTGGACGAAACGCGGCGCGAGCTGGAGCAGTTTCAGATCGAGAACCGGGCGCTGGATTTCGATGAGCAAACCCGGCTGGCGATCGATCAGGCGGCGGAGTTGAAGGTCGAACTGGCAAGAGTGGATATCGAGATCGGCCTGGTCGACGAGGTGCTGGGCTCAGATAACCCGCAACTGGTCGACCTCAGGAAGCGCCGGCGCAGCATCGTTCGCCAGCTCGAAACGCTGGAATACGGCGGCAGTGACAGCTCCTACTTCTCCTTGCCCCTGGCTGCGATTCCGGGCCTGAGGGGAACATATGAGTCCCTCCTGGGTCGCGTCGAAGTGAGTGAGACGGTGCACAAGGCGCTGCTGGAACTGTATGAACAGGCCAAGATTCAGGAGAGTGCCAAATCGACGCCGCTATCCGTCCTTGACCGGGCGACCGTGCCGGAGATACGCAGCCGTCCGCAGCGGACCTTGATCGTGTTGGGCAGCACCGGCGTGGTGTTCGTTCTGGCCCTTCTGCTCGCGTCCTTTCTGGCCTACCTCGAACGGTTGCGGCAGACCCGGCCCGATGATTACGCGCGGGGGCTGCGGTTTGTCGATGCCTACCTGGGGTGGCTGCCCGGCGTCCGTCGAGCATCCAGGGACCGGACGCCGTAACCATGCGGTCGCAGGAACTGTCCCCGGCCGGTGGCGACGGCGTAACCAACCGATGGTCGGTCCGGACCTGCAAATGAGGTCTTCAAATGGAAACGTCCGTTATATCACCAACCGCCAGCCTGGGTCCTGACACCAGGTGTGGTGAATTCTGCCACATCGGGGACGCCGTCACGATCGGCGCCGGCTGCCGGATCGGAAGCCACGTGGTCATCCACGAGGATACGGTCATCGGCAACAACGTCCGCATCGACGACGGCGCCGTGATCGGTAAGCGTCCGATGCGGGCCGTTATCTCGGCGGTCACTGAGGATCGGGAATTGCCGCCAACCCTGGTCGGCGATAACGGTATAATCGGTACCGGTGCCATTGTCTACCGGGGATGCGAGATCGGGAAGAACGTCCTGGTTGCTGACCTGTCGACCGTTCGAGAAAACGTCACGGTTGGGGATTTCTCGATAGTCGGCCGAGGCGTGGCGATTGAGAACCACTGTAAGATCGGACGATACGTAAAGCTGGAAACCAACGTCTACATCACGGCCTACTCTGAACTGGCCGACCGGGTGTTTGTCGCTCCCTGCGCCGCTACGTCCAACGACAACTTTGTCGGACGCACCGAGAGACGCTTCAAGCATTTCAAGGGGGTGACGGTCCGTAAGGGGGGTCGTATCGGCACCAACGTGACCGTCCTGCCCGGCCTGACCGTCCATGAAGATGGTCTCGTGGCGGCCGGGGCGGTGGTTACGAAGGACGCGCCGGCCGGAAGAATCGTCGCCGGAATCCCGGCCAGGGTGCTGCGCGATGTGCCGGCTGAACAGTTGCTGGAAAACCAGGGGTGGGAGGACTGAGGCAGGATTATGGCTGTACCTCTATTGGATCTGACCAGGCAGTACTCATACTTGAAGCCTGAACTCGACCGGGCGGTGCTCGACGTGCTGGCGCACTCCAGGTTTATCCTTGGCCCGGAAGTCACGCACCTGGAGAGTGAAATCGCCCGTTTGTGCAAGGTGGACCACGGAATCGGCGTGGCCTCGGGGACCGATGCCCTCATGATCGCCCTGCGGGCGGCGGGTGTGGGACCCGGTGATGAAGTGATCACGACCGATTTTTCGTTTTTCTCGACGGCGAGTGTAATCGCGCGCGTCGGCGCCACTCCGGTGTTTGTGGACATTGAGCCGGACACGTACAACCTTGACGTAACGCTGATCGAGCAGGTGGTGACGGATCGGACCAGGGCCATCATCCCCGTTCACCTGTTCGGCCAGCCGGCCGACATGGACGCCGTCATGGAAGTAGCCGCGAGGCACGACCTTAAGGTGATCGAGGACGCTGCACAGGCGATTGGTGCCGAGTACAAGGGGCGTCCGGCCGGGTCCATCGGGGATTTCGGTTGCTTCTCGTTCTATCCCACCAAGAATCTCGGCGCGGACGGCGATGCCGGTATGATCGTCACGAAGACGCCGGAACATGAGACGCTGTGCCGGTCGCTGCGCGCCCATGGAGAGAACCCAAAATACTACCACCAGTTTATCGGCTACAACTCCCGGCTGGATACAATGCAGGCGGCGGTCCTGCTCGTGAAACTGCCGTACCTTCGCCAGTGGTCGCAGATACGTCGCGAGCACGCGAGGCGGTATGACGAAGCGTTTGCCGATGTGCCGGACCTGGTGACGCCCGCGGTCAGGGAGTATGCCACTTTCCACATCTACAACCAGTACACACTGGCCTCGACCAGGCGGGATCAGGTCGTGGCGGCGCTCAAGAAAGCCGGTATCGGCTACTGTGTCTACTACCCGGTGGCCTTTCACGCCCAGACCTGCTTTGCCTCGCTGGGATACAAACCGGACGAGTTTCCGGTGTCCAGCCGGGCCGCCTCGGAGGTTTTCTCCCTGCCGATCTATCCGGAGTTGACGGCCGAGGAACAGTCCGAGGTAATCGATGCCGTGCGGCGGGCACTGGCTTAGGCAACCATTTCGGGAATCCCGGTTATCGGGGGAGAATCACTCTTGGCAGCAGGGCGAGTAGTTGTCTTCGGATGGGCCGAATCGATTCACACGAGGCGCTGGGTCGAAGGGATGGCCTCGCGCGGTTTCCGGGTGAAGCTCATCTCGTTGGGCGGGCGAGCTCTACCGGGCGTCGAGACCGTCATTCATCGACGCGCCGGTAGGCGCTCTTACCTGTTGTGCGCGGGCGCGGCGGCACGGGAAGCCCGGGACTTCGGTCCTGATCTCGTCCACGTTCATTACGCGACCGGGTTCGGTCTCTGGGGTCTTGCCGCACGGCACGCGCCGACACTGGTATCGGTGTGGGGCACGGACGTGGAGGCAGGTGCCCCCCGCTGGTTCCTGCGTCCGTTGGTCCGAAAAGTGCTGCGCCGGGCGGCATGGATCAGCGCCACCAGTGAGTACCTCAAGCGAAGGGCCGTCCATCTTGTGCCGGAGGCTGCCGAGAAGATAACGGTCATCCCGTTCGGTGTCACGGTGGGGGAGAAGCCTCCGGCGTTTCCGGCCGATGATACGATACGAATCTGCTTTATGAAATCCCACCGTCGGGTCTCGGGACCGGACATTCTCCTGAAGGCCATGGCAGAGGTAGTCACCGAAATTCCGAACGTCCGCCTGTCGATAGCCGGATCGGGCCGTATGACCCCGCACCTCAAACGGCTGGTCCGCTCCTGCAATCTTGAGGACCGGGTGAGCTTTGTCGGCCACCTGGAGCCTGATGAAGTGGGCCGGTTTCTGGAAGGACACCATTTCATGGTCATGCCGTCTCGCAGGGAATCGTTTGGCGTTGCGGCGCTTGAGGCGGCAGCCTGCGGTCGTCCCGTGATCGCGTCCGACGTCGGTGGTGTTCCCGAGGTGGTCCGCCACGACCACACCGGTATTCTCGTTCCCGCCGGTGATGTCGATCGGCTGGCCCTCGCGATAGTCGAGTTGTCCCGGGACGCTCAGCGGCGGCAGCGGCTGGGTGGCGCCGCCTTCGAGTTCGCGCGAGCAAAATATCCCTGGGAAAAATCGCTTGACATGATGTCCTCCCTTTATGAACGGTTAATCGATGAAAGCTGAGCGCATTCCGCTTTACGATCTCACCCTCTCCAGGAGGGCTATCAGGGAAGTCACTGACACGCTGTCGTCGGGATGGCTGACAACCGGTCCCAAGGTCAGGGAGTTTGAAAAGGCGGCGGCGTCATACCTGGGTGTTCCGTATACGGCCGCGCTGAGTTCGGCGACGGCCGGATTGACTCTGAGTCTCAAGACGGCCGGAGTCGGGGGCAGAGAAGTCATCACCTCGCCGTTCACGTTTATCGCCACGGTGGAGGCAATCCTGCGCAGCGGAGGCACGCCGGTCTTTGCAGACATCGACCCCGAAACGCTCAATATCGATCCCCGGGACGTGGCCGGGAAAATATCAAAGCGCACTGCCTGTATTCTGCCGGTGGACATCGCAGGCTACCCGGCCGATTACAGGCAACTTCGCCGCCTGGCCAGGCAGCATGCGGTTTCTCTCCTGGCCGATTCGGCGCACTCCTTCGGTGCCGTCTACCGTGGGAAGTCCATGGCCAGGCTGGCTGATGCTGTGGTTTTCTCCTTTCAAGCCACCAAGAACCTCACCTGCGGAGAGGGCGGCATGGTGGCCTCGCGCTCGAAGTCATTCGTGGAGCGGATCAGGCTGCTTTCCCTGCACGGCTTGAGTGCCGGGGCCTACCAACGGCGGTTGAAGCGGCGGTGGGAGTACGACGTCAGCGATCTCGGGTTCAAGGCCAATCTGTCGGACGTGCACGCAGCCATCGGACTCGGGCAGATGGCGGAGTTTGGCAGGAACCAGGCCAGACGGACGGCTATTGCCGGTCGCTACGTCAGAAATCTTGACGCCTTAGGCGACTACCTGGCCCTGCCGCGACCGGTGTCCTGGGTGAGCCACGCCTGGCATCTGTTCATTATTCGGCTGCATCTGTCTCGTCTGAGCATCGACCGCAACCGATTCATCGCGCTGATGGCCCGGCGCGGCGTAGAGTGCGGCGTGCACTACCGGCCGGTTTTCGCCTTTTCCTTTTATCGGCGACGCGGCCTGAGTGAGCGTCGGTGGCCCAATGCGGCCCGGGCCGGGCGCTGCGTGGTGTCGCTGCCGATGTACCCCGGATTGAAAATGGCGCAGGTTGATTATATCTGCGACAGCATCGCCGAAATCGTGATGACGCACGCCCGGTAGGAAGCCGGGGCATTCTTCACCCGCATCTGCCGGTGCCTGTTGTCTGCACCGGCAAAATTTTGTATAAATTGTCTATGCCGGCAAACCTTCCGCCACAGTATTACGAGCTGGAGCGCGAGTTCCGTGCCGAGAAGGACCCGAGGGAAAGGCTCAGGCTGGCCCAGGAGTTGTTGAAAATCATGCCCAAACACAAGGGCACCGACAAACTCCAGGCCGACCTGAAAGCCAAAATAGCCAAGCTGAAGAAGCAGATCGAAGGAGGGGACAGACAACACGGCGCGCATCAGGCGCCAGCGCACGATTATATCCCCAGCGAGGGGGCCGGGCAGATCGTGTTGATCGGACCGCCCAACTGCGGCAAATCTTCCCTGGTCGACGTTCTGACCAACGCCACGCCGCTGGTTACGGATTACCCGTATGCGACGCGCGAGCCGCTCGCCGCGATGATGACGTTTGAGACGGTTCAGATACAGTTGATTGACACTCCTCCCATTTCTCACGATCTGTATGAGAACTACATGAGCAACCTGGTGCGCAACGCTGACCTGGTGGCCCTGGTATGCGACCTCTCTAATCCGGCCATGAACGACAATCTGAGCACGGTGTTGCGACAGCTGGAAGAGAAGCGCATACTTCTTCGCCCGCGGGTCGAGGAACAGCCGGAAGACCCCCGCTTCTGTGCCAAGAAGACGATTTTCATCGCTCACAAGGCCTACGAGGACGAGTCGGGGGAAAAGCGGGCGTTTCTGGCCGGTCGGTTCCCGGGATTCGCCATGTTCGCCACTTCGATAATCGATGATGAGTCCCTGCAGGCGCTGCGTCGCGGGATGTTTGAGGCGCTCGGCATCATCCGCATCTACACCAAGCAGGTGGGCAAAGAGGCGGAACTCGTGAATCCGGTTATACTCCCGATAGGGGGAACGGTCGAGGACGCCGCCCTGAGCATACACAAGGATTTTGCCCAGCGCCTGAAGTTCGCCAAGGTCTGGGGTGTCGGCAAATTCGACGGTCAGCGCGTGCACAGGGATTATCGGCTTTCCGACGGAGATATAGTCGAGTTCCATATCTGACCTGTCGCATCCAATGGGTCAAATAGGACTTGACATTGCCGGAACCTGCGGCCAAAATTACCCTGATGGAACGGGCACCGCGTTTTAACTTCCACGATGTCCTCTGGGCTCCCGCCCGGGCGCTCTCGGCCAAGCAGATTTTTTCCATGACGGTCTTTCTGGTCGCGGCGCTGCTCGTCTATGACCTGTTCTACTACCTGGCCTTTCTTATAGACGGCGAGCCGCTGGGGATCGCATTCTCGGCCTACGGTCTCTTTCCGTTCGTTGACTTTGCGTTCAACGGCCCGGCGGCACGAATATGCTTCCTGGTCGGCGTTACGCTGTCGCTGTTTGCGCTGATGCTCGGCTTTTTCGCGGTAGCGTCCATCAATGTGGAAGCGGTGCGCGGTAACCGGTTTTTCTCGGCGCGGGGCGCCGTTCGCTTTGCCCTGGTCCGCTTCCGCCAACTGTTCCTGTCCGAGTTGACCATCGTCCTTTTCGTGGCCTTTATTGTCCTGTTGTTTTTCCTGCTCGGGCTGGTCAGCCGCATTCCGTTGATCGGTCAGTGGCTGTACACGCTCCTGTTTGTCGTGCCGAACTTCATTGTGGCCCTGTTTTCGGTTTTTATCATCTTCGTCTTCACGCTGACCATCCTTCTTCTGCCGGCGGTGGCGGCGGCCGAACGTGAGGGTGAAACGTTTGCAGCCATCCTCGAGACTTTCTCGACTGTCATCCGCCAACCCTTCCGCTGGGCCGGGTACACGGCCTACTCTTTCGTGGCGGCCAAGGTGTGCAGCTTCCTCTATGCCTATTTCTGTTACCGGGCGGTGCAGTTCATGGTCTGGGCCAGTTCGCTCGGCGGAGGCGACGCCCTGGAGCGGCTGGTCAGGTCCGGCCTCGGTCACCTTCCGGTCAGGGAAGACCTCGTTCGGGAGCTGCTCAACGTCTTCCCGGGAGTCCCGTTCGGCATTTCGGTTCTTCGGTGGCGCTGGGACGGTTCCGATCAGGCGGTGAGCTACCTGATGGCGGTCATGCTGTTTCTCGTCTTCGCGACCGTGGCGGGGTACCTGCTGGCGATAGTCGCGGCGGCGCAGGCTCGCGGGTACGTGGCGTTGCGGTACATCAAGGACCAGTACAGTATTGCCGACGAAGACCCGCTCTTCTTCACGGATGAGCACGTCAACCCCGAGGTTGTGGAAACGGACGTGCACCCCGGCACGTCGGACAACGGCAGTCCCTCATAGGTTTCAGGCTTCCCCTCATGCAAACCATCCGTTTCGTCAAGCGAATGCAGCGAGTCGCCCGAGGGCTGGCCGCCGAGGGCAGGACTATCGGGCTGGTGCCCACCATGGGGTCTTTGCACGAGGGGCACCTTTCGCTGATTCGGCGGGCGAAAAAGGCCGCCGACGTGGTTATCACCACCATCTTTGTCAACCCGACCCAGTTTGAGCGCGGCGACGACCTGAGCCGATACCCGCGCGATGAGAAGGGAGATCCGCGCAGGATCCGGGCCGCCGGCGGCGATATTGTCTTTGTCCCCGCAGCCTCGGAGATCTACCCGGCCGATTACCAGACCTGGGTGACGGTGGACCAGCTGACCCGGACGCTGGAGGGAGCCTCGCGGCCGACGCACTTCAGAGGCGTGACTACGATTGTGGCCAAGCTGTTCAATATCACGCGTCCCGACGTGGCCGTGTTCGGCATGAAGGACTACCAGCAGGCGGTGGTGCTCCGTCGCATGACGCGCGACCTGGGCTACCCGATCAAGTACATTATCGCGCCGACCGTGCGGGAACGCGACGGCCTGGCGATGTCTTCCCGCAACAGGTATTTCGACGAGGCCGGCCGGCGCGAGGCGCTGTGTCTGTACTACGCGCTCACGTCGGCCCGCGAGTTGGTCAGAAGCGGCGTGACATCCGCCCGTCTGATCGAAAAGGAAATGCGCGCCGTGATAACGGCCGCCTGTCCTTCCGGTGCGATTGATTACATCGCCTTCACCGACTTTTCCAGCCTCGAGCCACTCAGGACGATTGGTCGGGGCGCGATCTGTTCGCTGGCCGTGCGGGTCCGCGGGGTGCGCTTGATCGACAACATGAAACTGATATGACGGCGCCGCGCCTGCTGCTTTTTCCGCTTGACGATTCTGCATTCTCGTATAGATTACCCGCGAATTGACACTCGTCGGGAGCAAGGCATGACGTCAAAGGCGAACATTGGCATAGACTCACCGGGAGTAAACGTCGCCGTCGTCAGGAATGACGCCGACGGCTGGAAGTTCCTGGTGCTCAAGAGGGCGGAGCGCGAATCCTACGGCGGGTACTGGGGATTTCTGAGCGGCGGCAAGCAGGGCGATGAGAAGGTGGCGCAGGTCGTCGTTCGCGAACTCAAGGAAGAGACCGGACTGAGCCCGACCGCCATCTGGGCCACCGAGTACGTTGTACAGTTCTACGAGCCGGAGTTCGATCGTATCTGGATATTGCCGCTGATCGTAGCCGTTGTCCCTGCCGATTCGGCCGTCAGGCTGTCACCTGAAAACAGCGAGTATGAGTGGCTCCCGCCCAGGCGTGCGAAACTCCGGGTGAGTTGGAAGAACCTGGCCAGGGCTGTCGAGGATGTCAGCGCGGAACTGGAGATATATCCGGCCCGCAACTGGGTCGAGATCCGGCCCTGAAAATCGCTCCCGAGTGGGAACCCTGTGGGGCGTTTAGAGTTACACGGTACATCCGGTTCGGACTCGCGGCCGGGGGTTGACGGGGTCACGGAAAGTGTTATATTCGGCTGGTGTTCTGGACTTTGTGACGGGTTAGCGTAACGACATGCTTATCTCAGTCTGCAAATCGAAAATCCACCGGGTGACAATCACTGATTGTAACCGGGACTACGTCGGATCTATTTCCATCGATGCCGACCTTATCAAACGGGCGGACCTTGTACCGTACGAGAAGGTATTGGTGGCCAACGTCACCAATGGAGAGCGTTTCGAGACGTACGTTCTGGAGGCGGAACCCGGCAGCGGGACGGTAGCTCTGAACGGAGCGGCTGCCCGCAAGGGGGACAGGGGGGACCTCGTAATCATCATCGCCTACGGGCTTGTCGACAAGAGTGAAGCGAGCGGATTCAAGCCCGTGATCGTCCACGTCGACGGGAATAATAAGCCGACCGACCGCTGAGTTTACCCGACGACGTCCAGGGAACCACGGCCCGCAAAATTCTCATGAATGCCCCGCTGACAAGGAAAGCCGCCGTCGTCCTGGCCGCAGGCAAAGGCAAACGGATGAAGTCCGACCTTCCCAAGGTCCTGCACACCATCAAAGGTCGGCCGATGATCGCTATCTTACTTGACACGCTGGTACAGACGCAGTTCGACCGGATCATCGTTGTCATCGGACACGAGGGGGAGCAGGTCAGGGCCGCTCTGGCCGGATACCCGGTCCAGTTTGTCTGGCAGCGGCGGCAGCTCGGGACCGGCGACGCGGTGAAAAAGACAGGTGAGCTTCTCGGCGATTTCGAGGGTACCACGTTCGTAACCGTTGGTGATGTGCCCTTCCTGTCCGGCCGGTCGATCCGGGGGCTGTTGGACCAGCACGAGGCTTGCCATGCTACCGCTACGTGCCTCTCGGCCATACCGGCAGATCCCAAACAGTACGGCCGGATTGTCAGGCACGGCGACAGCGACCGGCTGGAAGCGATCATCGAGTACAAGGATGCCTCCGAGGACATTCGCAGCATCAGGGAAGTAAACACGGGGATTTTCTGCTTTGACAACCGCAGGCTGTTCGAAGCTCTGGACGAGATCCGCAATGACAACGTGCAGCGCGAATACTACTTGACGGACGTAATTAAGATATTACACGACAAAGGGTTAGCGGTACATGTAGTGCCCGTGAGCAATCCCGACGAGGCGGAAGGCATCAACTCCGTCGAGGAACTGCAAAATCTTGCCCGAATCTTCGACGCCAGGCTCTCCGACTGAACATTTTTCTCAACCCGACCGGCCCCTCGGGCGTTACAATGTATAGGCAACCGTGGAGCTATCCGATACTATTGAAGAAGCCGTCCTATAATTTGGGTTGACGGGACGATTGCACAGGCGTAGATTAAATTATAGAGGTATGATGGCACTATGAGAAAAGCGCTTGTAATACTGGCGGTGTCGGCTTTTGCGTGTGCCGCCGTGGCACAGCACGCTGACGTTGCCGAGGTCAGGCAGGCGGTTTCGGAAGAACCCCTGGGCCAGCGACCCTCCCCCACGCCGTTTTCGCTGCTGGATGCATCGCGCATGTCGTGGTCGCACAGTTATTCCATATCCTTTTTCTCGGGCGGGAACGCGTCGGGCTCGTTGGGTATGCTTAATTCCTCGATGTTCTACGAACTGTCACCCACACTCTCGCTGTCGATTAATATCGGCATTCTCCACGACCCGGGAGCATTGTGGGGGTCGCGCGACCGAAGCGCAACTCTGCTGCCTGGATTCGCGCTTGATTTCCATCCTTCAGAGAAGTTTCGACTATCGCTGGCCGTCCAGCGATATGGCGGGCTCTTCTCCCCCTATTTTCACCCGGGGATACAGTCGTGGCGCGGTTTGGCGCCTCGATACTGAAATTGTATCGACTAAGTATTTTCGCATAAAAAGAAATTGCTAATTCGTTATCCTGCCAGTAGTTTTTTGCATGTTTGTATCTGCAATGCTGACTGAATTCCGGTTCCGCTGCCTGCGAGCGGGAAAAACCCTCCGTGACCTGGCCCGCCGCTACCGGATCGAGGCGGTTCTGGCCGTAATCCTGATAGCGGCATCGGCCTACCTGATATCGTTCGGTGTACGGCTGAGCACGGGTGTCTCCGGGACCATGCCGGTGCCGAAGTACACCGCGCGGCTGCAAATTGTCAACGGTACGGATGATCCGGGCGTGCTTGCGCTCGTTGCCGAGAGGCTCAACGGGTATGGCGATCCGGATCTTGAGATAGAAGTGGTGGCTCGCGAGAACTTCGACCTGCGCAAGATTGGCCAATCGATCGTTGTCTCGCGCCAGGAGGACCTGACAGTGGCCGGCCTGCTTGCCCGTAGGCTCGGCCTGCCCCCCGGGCAGGTCCGCTACCATCCACTTGAGAACAACCGTGATCACGTATCGGTCACGCTGGTGCTGGGCACGGATTACGGGCGCCTGACGCTGGCCGGACTGTCAGAAGAGGAGATTGTAGACTAGACTTGAAAAAGCAGTCCCCCCTTGCCCTTGCCCGCATGGCCGGCCGACTGGCTCTTGAGAAAAAAGGCTTTGACGTCAGGATCCTCAAACTCAAAACCCTTTCGTCTGTATGCGATTACTTTGTCATTGCTTCCGGAGAGGTGGACGTTCAGGTCAAGGCCATCGCCAAAGCCATCTACGACGGGCTTGCCATAGCCGGCTTCAAACCGCACTACCGTGAGGGCATGAAAGAGGGCAACTGGGTTCTGCTTGACTATATCGACGTGGTCGTGCACGTCTTCCATGAACCCACCCGGCAGTTCTACGCGCTCGAGAAGCTCTGGGGGGACGCGCCGGTGGAACAGCTGACCGACGAGTGAGTGGAAGACCTGACGAGGATAATGAACGAAGGAGTGACATAACGTGCGAGGGAGCTTATGGAGATTGCAGAACTGAAATCCAAAACCATTGCCGAACTGCTCAAGATTGCCGAGGGTCTGGACATACCGGGTGTCTCAGGGCTGCGCAAGTCGGAGCTCATCTACAAGGTCATGGAGAGTGCCTCCAACCAGGAAGGGGTGATCTTCGCCGAAGGCGTGCTGGAGATAATGGATGAAGGCTACGGTTTTCTCCGGTCGCCCGACTACAATTACCTTCCCGGTCAGGACGACATCTACGTCTCGCCGTCGCAGATCAAGCGGTTCGACCTGCGCACCGGTGACACCGTCTCCGGACAGGTGCGCCCGCCCAAGGACAACGAGCGGTACTTCGCCCTGCTGAAGATTGAGGCGGTCAATTTTGAAGATCCCGAGGTGGCCAAGCACAAGACGCTTTTTGACAACCTGACTCCGTTGTATCCCGAGGATCAGTTCCTTGCTGAGACTGCCACTGAGGAGTTGACGACGCGGATAATCGACCTCATGTGTCCGATCGGCAAGGGTCAGAGGGCGCTTATCACGTCGCCGCCGAAGGCGGGCAAAACGATCATTTTGCAGAAAATCGCCCAGGCTATCACGACGAACCATTCGAAGGTAAAGCTGATCGTTCTGCTGATCGACGAGCGCCCGGAGGAGGTTACGGACATGCGGCGGTCGGTCCGCGGTGAGGTCATCTCGTCGACCTTCGATGAGCCCGCCGAGCGGCACGTTCAGGTGGCCAAGATGGTGCTGGAAAAGGCGAAGCGGCTTACCGAGCACAAGCACGACGTCGTTATTCTCCTTGATTCCATCACCCGGCTGGCCCGAGCCCATAACGCCGTGGTCCCGCACTCCGGCAAGATCCTCTCCGGCGGTGTTGATTCCAACGCCCTGCACATGCCCAAGCGGTTTTTCGGCGCGGCGCGCAACATCGAGGAGGGCGGCTCGCTCACGATCGTCGCTACGGCTCTTATCGAAACCGGGTCCAGGATGGACGAGGTGATTTTCGAAGAGTTCAAGGGCACCGGCAACATGGAGATGGTGCTCGATCGGCGGCTGGCTGACCGGCGGATATTCCCGGCCATGGACATCAATCGGTCCTCCACGCGTAAAGAGGAGTTGCTGCTTTCCGAAGAGACGCTGAGCAAGGTCTGGATCCTGCGCAAGTTCCTGGCCGAAATGAATCCCATGGAAGCGATGGAGTTCCTTATCGACCGGCTGAGAAAGACCAAGGACAACGCCAAGTTCCTTGCCTCGATGAAGGATTGATCCGGTCCCGACGGCCTGCGGGCCGGTGCCCCAGAGCAAACTGACTCTGCCGCCGCCTGGTGCCCTCAGGCGGTCTCGCGAGGGATCGCGGTGCCCGACCGGCGGTGCCCGGGCTGCCCGCCCGTGCTACCTGACTTTTTTGCGGATAATCCCGCCTTCGGTGCCGACCGCCCACAGCCAGTCTCCAACAAGCGTCAGGTCAAGGACGTGGAAGGACTTGGCCATCAGTTCCTGCTGCCACGTGTGCCCGCCGTCGGTAGTCGTGAAAAGGCTGGTTTTGGTCCCGCCGATGTATCCGACCGTGTCGTTTACCATGACCACGCAGGTGAAGTGGCGTTCATCGTCTCCGAGGTCGACGGGATGCCAGGTTTTCGCGCTGTCTTCGGTGTAGGCGCACATTCCGTGATTGCCGATCATAACGCCGTTCTTTCCCGAAAGCGCCAGTGCGCGTCCCGGTCTGCCGTCACCGATTTTCTCGGACTGCCAGCTCTTGCCCTTGTCCCTGCTGACGTTCAGGTAACCCATGGAGGCGCAGTACAGGGCGTCACCCGGGAGGTTCAAGAGGTCCCCGTACGCCTGCCCCGAGAGGCTCAACGGTCTCCAGGTGTGTCCGCCGTCCGTTGTCCGCAGGGCAATTCCCCCGAACGGAATGTCTTTCGTCGGATATAGCCCTGTTGTCACGCCGGTCCATTTGTCCATCATGCACATGCTGACCAGGGTCGCAGCCGTATCCGGCCAGGAGATGTTCTGCCAGTGCTCTCCGCCGTCACGAGTCATGTGAATGGCCCCCTTGCGCCCGCAGACGTAGCCTGCCATGCCGTCGAGAAAGTAGACGTCCTCGAGCGGCTCACCGGCGGTTATCTGCAGGCCCCACCAGGTGGCGCCGGCGTCGAACGTGCGCGCATGCTTGCCGCCGTTGGTGACCAGATGGCCGGTGTCCGGATGTACGAACGACGCCCCGGTGATGTTTTCGCGGAGGGGGAACTCGACTGCCTCCCAGCCCTGGGCAAACCCGGCGGAACGGGCCAGGAAAAGGATGAGGATAAAGGTACCGGTGGTTTTCATGGTGTTTTTAGATTGTCCTGAATCTCATGGTTTCTTACACTCAAATCCGGCAGAAGTTCTTGATTTGTATAACGTGGCGCCAAGATACACGTCGGGAAGATCGAAGTCAATCGAGCACCCATAGTTGTGAACAGCTGATCATGGATAAACCGCCTCTTGTAGAGTTGATCGACGTGGCTGTCAGAAATGATCGCGGCGGCATGGTTTTCCGTGACCTCAATTTCGTGCTTCCGGCGGAACGGTCGGCGGTCATTACGGGCGCGGCCGGCGCCGGCAAGACGCTCCTGGCTGAACTCCTGATCGGCCTGCGTTTCGCCGAAAGCGGCACCGTCAGGCTGTTCGACCGGGAACTGCGGCCGGCGAAGAACCGTCTCATCAGGAGGGTCCGGCGCCAGATCGGCGGCGTTGGTGGACAGTTCGGACTGGCGCCCACTCTTACCGTATCTGAAAACATCACCCTGCCGATGGTCATAGCCGGAGAGCGCAAGAAGGTTCAACGGGAGCGGCTTCGCAAAATGCTGGCCGAGTTCTCGTTGCTCAAACAGGCCGGCGAACTGCCCGGCTCCCTGACTCGAGTCGAGAACTCCCTGGTGCAGTTTGCACGGGCGTCGGTGGCCAACCAGCCGCTCATGATTATCGATGAACCGTCGGCGGGACTTGATCCCAAAACGTTTCTGCGCGTTTTCGAGTTTCTGGTCAGAGTATCCGTATCCGGACGGTCGATGGTTATTCTGGTGTCAGAGACTCCCGGTCAGAAGATGCCCAATACCGACTATTACCGGATTTCCGACGGGGCGCTCGTATGACACGGATCGCGCGCGTACTGACCGAACTGGCGCGGAATCTCAGGCGTTATCCCGGCACCGCGCTGGGCTCGCTTCTGTCGTTGCTGCTGCTCTTTCTCCTGTTCGACCTGTTCTGGATCGCCAGCGTGACCTCCGACCGCTTTTACCGCGACCTGTTATCGGAGATTCGGATGGAGGTTTTTCTCGACGAGGGGGTGGCTGACTCTTCAATTACCGGGCTGAGCCGGTCGATAATGTCTCTGGAGGAAGTAAGCGCGGCGGACTACGTTTCCAAGGAAAGCGCGCGCGATGAACTGGCTCGACTGGTTGGTATCGATCTGTTGGTGGGCTACGACTCCGCCAACCCGCTGCCGCGTTCGTTTGTCCTGACCATAGAACCGATGTATCTGAACACGCAGGACATGGCTACCCTGGAAACGGAACTGGCCCGTCTTACCGGCAGCGGTGAGATCCAGTACAGCCGCCATTGGCTGGAGAAAGCGGAAACCACCAGGTCCCTTATCCTCAGGATCGGGCTGGCCCTGGGTGCCCTGATTATCCTGACGACCCTGATAAGTTCGGCCAACAACATCCGCCTGATGGCGCGGACCAAAGCGGTCGGATTCCGCCAGATGCTCCTGCTGGGGGCCGGCAGGTTGTTCATCGCGTTTCCTTTTGTGCTCGAAGGTTTCCTGCTGGCCGGTCTCTCGGCGGCCGCGGGATGGGCGCTAATCTTCTATGGACGCGGGAAGGTTGTCTTCACGCAGTTTGAACTGGTGTTTCCCGCCGGAGACGAGGTCGTCATCTATTGTCTGATCATCGCCCTGCTGGGGAGCCTGAGCGGGTATCTGGGCGTTCGAAAGTTGTTGAAGTGAAACCATGAAAACGCTGCTGCCGATCTTTCTGGCTGTGACAGCCGTCTGTCTGCTGGCCGCACCCGGCCGGGGGGACCACGAGAAGGGGGATATTCTCCTCCAGCGCAACGAGATGGAGCAGATCAAGGCCGAGGTCAAGAACGGCCAACAGCGGCTCGACTCGCTGCACGGCGAGCAGTTACAGGTTTCGCGGAAGATCACCGAGTACGATCAAAAGATTTCTTCGGATGGCAAGATCATCGGTCGACTCAACTCTGAACTGGGTCAGCTTCAGAGCGACATTCAGAGCGGCGAGGCGGAGTTGCAGGAGCGGGAGAACATGCTGGATCGCCTCCACCGACGTTACCTGGGCAGCCTGCGTCAGTTCTATTTTGCCGCTTCCGGTCGTACCGCCCTTCTGCCCGAGCTTCCCAACACGGAGCTTGAAAAAGCCCGTCAGGTCGTCTACCTGACGGCGCTGGCCGGGTTTGAGTCGCAGAACGTCACTCAGGCCGAGACTCTGCTGGCCCGGACGAGCGGGGAGTTGACCGAGTTGAGCGGGCGAAGCCGCACTGTCTCGAAGCTGAAAAAGAGCAAGGAGACATCGGTTGCGCTCGAAAAAAGCCAGCGGAGCAAGCAGCAGCGTGACCTTGACCGCCTGCAGCGGAAATCCCGGGAGGAGGCGGACCGAATCCTGACCCTTCAAAAGGCGGCCGAGGAAATGGAAGCCCTCGTTGCCCGCCTGGAACGAGATCGGCAACGGGCCGTGAGCGGCGGCGAGGCGTCGGCGGGCAGATCGCTTTTTGCCACTCTCAAGGGGCAGCTTCCGCCACCCTGCGGGGGGAGAATCGTGGCCCAGTTCGGTGCCTCGGTGGATCCGGTGTCACGCCTGAGATCGTTCTCACCGGGGATCACGCTCAGGGGCCGGCCGGGTAATTCCGTTCGGGCGGTGGCCGCCGGGACGGTTGCCTACGCCGGTGATTTGCGCGGATACGGAAATTTCGTTATTATCAATCACGATAATCAGTACTACACGACCTATGCCGGCCTGGGCACGGTGCTGGTCTCACAGGGGCAGCACGTTCAGGGGCAGGCCAGCGTTGGCACTGCCGCCGGTGACGGTCTGGTGAAGTTTGAGATCCGAAAAGGCAGTGAGCCGCAGGATCCGGTGAAGTGGATTCGCTTTGAATCACTTTGATCCCGTAAAGATTCAACCCAGGGCGTGGTCGATCCTGTCGCGTTCGTTCAGTGCGGGGCGGGTCGCCTCCACCTATCTTTTTTACGGGCCCGACGGGCTGGGCCACTGGCCGCTTGCCGTTTCCTTTGCGGCTCTTCTCAATTGCCTCGAACCGGCCGGTGACGGCGAGTCCGGGCTGGTGACCCCCTGCGCGCGGTGTCGACACTGCCGGAACATTTTCGCACTGAATTTCGAGGGGCTCTATTTCGCCCTGCCTATCCGTTCGCACAAGAGCAGCGACGAGATGATTGAGTTGACCGGCGAGGTGCTCCAGGAGAAGCGCGAGGAACCCTTCAGGATAGTCCTGTCGCCCTCTCCGACCAGTATCCCCATCAGGATGGCGCGCGATATCAAGAAGGCGCTGTCGCTCAAGGGGGGAGAGGGGATCACCCGGGTGGTGCTGTTTTATCGGATGGAGAAGATGAAAGCCTCCTCGGCGGACGCCCTGCTCAAGCTCATCGAGGAGCCGTCGAGCAACACGGTGATCATTTTGACGGCGACCAGGCCGGACACGCTCCTGGCCACCATTCAGTCGCGGGCGCAGAAGGTCCGCCTTGACGGAATCAGCGAATCCGCCGCCGTGGCCTATCTGGCGTCGAAGTACGGCACCCGTGAGGATCGCGCCCGGCTGGTCGTGCGGTTGTCCCAGGGCAACATCGGTAAGGCCATTGCCATGACCGATGATACCGATGAGCCGGACAGTTCTCGCAGGGCGGTCGGCTTTCTCTTGTTCAGGTCGCTTTTCACGGAGACCAGGCCGGCCGCCATCGCGCTGTTGACCAAACTGATCAGTCCGAATGATCGCTCCGCCGCAGAGGAGCTTCTCGTGCTCTGGCAGTCGTTGCTTCGCGACTGTGCATACTACGCCGCTACCGGCGACGGCGACGCGTTGGTCAATATTGACTTCGCGTCGGAACTGATAAAGATCGCCCGTTTCTTTGAACGCACGCAGCTTGCCGTGCACATGACGGCCGCAGTCAAAAATGCCCTTGCCGATCTGTACCTCAATGTGCATATTCAAACGGCGCTGGCCGCATTGGTGCTTACTCTCAAGTCACGTATACCGGTAGCCGGTTAACCGGGAGCCGGCGCGAAGGAAAAGGACCTCGATGGCGGAATTGTATCTGATAGAGTTCAAGGGATCGCGAAAAGAGTACTTCTACAACACGTACTACCACTCGCTCAAACCGTCCGACATGGTCGTTATACAGGCGGAACAGGGCGAAGACGTGGGTGTCCTTTCGAAAAAGATCGAGGTTGACATCAATTTCACCGGGGCGGCAAGGCCGCGGTCGATTCTTCGTCCGGCAGGCCCGGAGGACAGGGCGCGACACGAGGACCTGCGGCGCCGGGAGGTCGAATGTAAGGTGGAGATCGTCAGGCTGGCCAAGAAGCACGGTCTGACGATGAAGATTGTCGATGTGGAGTACCAGTTTGACGGCAGCAAGATCACGTTCTATTTCACGGCCGACCACCGGGTGGACTTCAGAGCCCTGGTGCGCGATCTGGCGGCGCGGTACAGAACACGCATCGAGTTGCGCCAGATCGGCGTCCGCGACGAGGCGCGGCGGATCGGCGGCCTGGGTATCTGCGGATTGCAGCAGTGCTGTAATTCCCATATCCGCGAATTTGCGCCGATTTCCACCCAGCACGCCCGCGAGCAGGATCTCTCGCTTAACCCGGCCAAGATCTCCGGCAACTGCGGAAGGCTGCTGTGCTGCCTGCGCTACGAGGCGGAGCAGTACGCCGCGGTCAGGCAGATGTTCCCGTCCGTGGGAACGCGGATCAGGTCGCGCAAGGGTACCGGCACGATCGACCGGCTCGACGTGTTCACCGATGAGGCCGTGGTAGTCGATGACGAACGTGTGCAGTTCCGCGTGGGTGCCGACGATATCCTCGGCGTCGAGGAGGAAGGGACGCCGGCGGCTCGTCCGGACCGGGGCGGTTCAACGGGCCGCTATCGGGACGACGCTGAAGAAAGCGGCATTAGTGCCGATGAACTCGACGAAAGTGAAGACGTCAACAGTTGATGACTATCCGGGAGCAGCACCGTGCCCAAGCCGATTTACATAACCACTCCGATCTATTACGTCAATGATCGCCCGCATATCGGGCATGCGTACACCTCGATTGCGGCGGACCTTCTGGCGCGCTTTTACCGCCTCGCCGGCCGCCAGGCTTTCTTTTTGACCGGCACCGACGAGCACGGCTCGAACGTTGCCGAGGCGGCCGAAGCCGCCGGAATGTCGGAAATCGCCTTCTGTGATCGAACGGTGGAAACGTTCAAGTCCGCGTGGAAGAATCTTGACGTCGAGTGCGACTACTTCATTCGTACCACCTCCGAGCGTCACTTGCAGGCCGTTCGGAAAATACTCGACGCCATGCGGAACGCCAGGACCGACGACGGCCAGGAGGTCGTGTACTCCGGCTACTACGAAGGTCTGTACTGCTCCGGCTGTGAAAAGTTCATAACGGAGAAGGAACTGGTCGACGGGAAGTGTCCCGATCACGGGCGTGCGCCCGAGAAAATCAGGGAAAAGAACTACTTCTTTCGTCTCACCGCCTTCGCCAAGAGTATACGCGAGAAGATCGAGTCCGGCGAGCTGCGCATTCTTCCCGAAGAGCGCCGCCGCGAAGTGCTGGGGCTGATCGACCAGGGCCTGCCCGATTTCTCGCTTTCCCGTGAGAGGGTCAAATGGGGTGTCCCTCTATCGTTTGATCCCAGCCAGGTGGCCTACGTCTGGGTGGATGCCCTGTCCAACTACATCTCGGCCATCGGATATGCCGACGACGAAAAGTCGTTCGACAAGTGGTGGAACAACAGTGAGATTGTTCACCTGATGGCCAAGGATATCCTCAAGTTCCACTGCCTGTACTGGCCGGCCATGCTGCTGGCGGTCGGCCTTAAGCTGCCCGACACCATTTTCCTTCACGGGTTCTTCACCGTCGACGGTACCCGGATGTCCAAGACGCTCGGCAATACCATCGACCCCAACGACATGGCGGCCCGGTTCGGCCCGGACGGAACGCGGTACCTGCTGCTGACGCAGTACCCGTTCGGCATCGACGGCGATATTCAGGCCAGCCGCTTCGTCACCCAGTACAATGCCGACCTGGCGAACGACCTGGGCAATCTCGTCTCCCGCGTGGGCAAGATGATTACGGCGAATTTCGACGGCCGGCTGCCCGGCCCATGTCGGGAGATTGACGGGCTCGATGAACTGATGCAGCGGGCCGAGCGCGCCCCCGGTGCCGCCTACGAGCATATCAAGCACTTCCGCCTGAGTCACGCCGTCGCGGAGGGGATAAGCCTGGTGCGGGCCGCCAACAAGTTCTTCAATGACACCGCTCCGTGGGTGCTCGCCCGCGACGGCAAGCGGGAACAGCTTGGCGGTGTTCTCTATGCGTGTTGCGAAGTCATTCGAATTGTCTCCATCATTCTGTACCCCATCATGCCCCGGAAGATGAAGGAGGTTCGGGCAATCCTGTCGCTGGACGACGGCACGCTGAGCCTCGAGGACGCGCAGCGGTTCTTCGAGCTCCAGGCCGGCGCCGCGGTGTCGGTTGACAAACCCGTGTTCCCGAGGCTTGACGCGCGAGTCGCGGACGGCATGAAAGCCGCACGTGGTAACTCGGACGACCAGGCTCAGGACAACCTGGTGGACATTTCAGAGTTTGCCCGGCTGGAGTTGCAGGTGGCCGAGGTCCTGAAGGCCGAACCGGTCAAGGGCGCCGACCGGCTGCTCAAACTGCAGATCAACCTTGGTGACGAGCAACGGCAGATTGTGGCCGGGATAGCCCAGTTCTACAGTCCGGACAAGATCACGGGCATGAAGATCATCGTCGTCACCAACCTGAAGCCGGCGGTCATCCGCGGTATCGAATCGAACGGGATGCTGCTGGCGGCCACCAAGGGGGAGCGTCTCGCGCTGATTGTGCCTGAGAGTGACCTGCCGCCCGGCGCCAGGGTCAGTTGATGATCGATTCTCACTGTCATCTCGATTTTGACGCATATGACGGCCGCCGCGACGCAGTGATTGACGAGGCCGAGAGGGCAGGCGTGCATACCCTGATCACGATCGGCGTCGACCTGGACTCGTCCCGCCGCGCCGTGCAGATTGCCGAGAAACATACGTCGGTGTACGCAACCGTCGGTATCCACCCGCACGATGCCCGCACGTTCGACGACGAGACCGTGACAGAACTCAGGGAACTGTCGGAATCCGAAAAGGTGGTGGGCATCGGAGAGATCGGCCTCGATTACTATCGCGACCTCTCACCCCGTCCGGTCCAGGAGCGGGTTTTTCGCCGCCAGCTGGAGCTGGCGGCCGAACTGCGCCTTCCCGTAGTCATTCACACGCGCAACGCCTTCGCGGAGACGGTGGCAATCGTCCGTGAGTATGCCGGGCGGCTGGCCGGGGGGGTCTTTCACTGTTTCCCCGGTGACGCCCGGGACGCCGGCACCGTATGTGACCTCGGGTTCGTGGTATCCGTGGGCGGCACCATAACCTACAGAAACTCGCGTATGGCCCGGATGGCGGCCAAGGTGCCGCTCGACAGAATGATCATGGAAACCGATTCACCGTTTCTGACGCCTGAGCCGTACCGGGGCAAACCGAATCAGCCCGCGTACGTTTCGTTCGTTTGCGAGAAGCTGGCCGAACTGCAGAACGTGAGCCGAACGGAGGTGGCGCGCGTCACTGACCGGGTGTGCCGCAAACTGTTTCGTCTTGGCGAGACATTCGAGGGGTAAGCGGTGGCGGCTTATCGTCCCAAGAAGCGACTGGGCCAGCATTTTCTTAGATCGCCGCACGTAATCCAGAGTATCCTTGATCTGTTGCAGTGCGGCCCGGACACGCGGCTGGTCGAGGTCGGCCCCGGACGCGGTGCGCTGACCCGCCCCCTGGCCGAAACCGGAGCCCGGCTGGTCGCCGTGGAATTCGACCGCGATCTCATTGGCTACCTTCACAAGCTCGTGGGGCGTCTGCCCAACGTCGAGATCGTCAACGCGGATTTCCTCACCTTCGAGCCGGACGAGACGTCCCTGCCCACGTTTTCCCTGGTCGGCAACCTCCCGTACAACATCACCACGCCCGTGCTCGACTGGTGTATTATCTATCGCCGGCGGCTGGTCCGGGCCGTCCTGATGGTGCAGAGAGAACTGGGTGCGCGTATAGCCGCCGGACCGCACACGCGGGACTGGTCACCCCTGGCGATCTGCACGCAGCTTCATTTCAAGGTGGAGCGCCGTTTTGACGTTCCGCCCGACAGCTTCAGGCCGGTGCCGCGCGTCTCGTCCACCGTTATCGAGCTGCTGCCGATCGCCACGACCGTCGATATCGACCTTTCGCTGGTGAGTCGGGTCGTGCGGGCTTCCTTTGGGCACAGGCGCAAGCTGCTCGTAAACAATCTGGTGCCGGACGTCATCGGCTCTGCCGAGATCGCGAAGCAGGTATTGTCGGACCTGTCACTGCCGGCTACCTGTCGTGCCGAGGAACTGTCGATCGCCCAATTTTTGCAATTGACTCGGTATCTGGTCGCGCATAACATACTGCCAGTGGAGTAGATTCGTAGTGGTGCCGTACTGCCGGCACCGAAGTTTCGTTGGCCGGGATGACACTCTGGGAGACATGATGGCACTCTTGACGGTAAGCCTTGACCAGGTGGGGGCTCTTCGCGACGCCCGAAAGCTCATGGAGCCGGATCCGGTGCAGGCGGCGGTGCTGGCGGAACTCGCGGGCGCGAACGGCCTGGCGGTCCAGCTTCGGCGCGATCGCAGGTACATCCGTGATCGTGACCTGTACATGCTTCGCGAGGCCGTGAAGACCAGACTGACGATTGAAATGGCCCCGGTGGATGAAAACGTCGAGAAGGCGCTCGAAGTCAAGCCGTCCATGGTCAGCCTGGTCGCCGACTACGCGGACACCGACACACCGGTGGCCGGTATCGATTTCGACAACCCGATGGTGGATTTCAGCGACATTGCGCTTCGGCTCAAGGGGGTCGGTATCGGCGTCTGCTTTTTCGTCGAGCCGGATGCGGATGCCGTGCGGGGAGCGGCCCGGGCGGGGGCCACGGTCGTGATGCTAAACTGCGGCGGTTTCACCCAGGCGCGGACGCTCGAAGAGGCTCAGCAGGAGCTTGACCGAATCGATCGGGCCGCTCAGGCTGCTGCTAAGGCCGGATTGCCCGTTCACGCCGCACGTGGTGTCGGCTATAACAACGTGTCACCGTTGCGCGAACTAAACCTGATCGACGATTTCGTGGTGGGTCATGCCATCGTCTCACGGGCCGTTCTGTGCGGGTTCGACCGGGCAGTCCGTGATATGCTCCGCCTGATCGGACCGCGATCGCTGCCGGCGTGATGTCTTACCCGTCAAACCCGCCGGATTGCGAGCGCCTGCGCATCGTCGTCCCGGGGGAATTAGGTCCTCAGCGCCTTGACCGGTACCTCGCTGAGCATCCCGATCTCGCGCTCTCCCGCACACGGATTCAGAAGCTTATTGTAGACGGCGGCGTGTCTGTCAACGGGCAGGCGGTTGACAAGAAGCACAAGCTGACGGGGGGAGAGGTTGTCGAGTTGACTGTACCCCCTCCGGAACCCACGACGCTGGTGCCCGAGAATATCCCGCTGGACATTGTCTTCGAAGACGAACACCTCCTGGTGGTCAACAAGCCGCCGGGCCTGGTGACACATCCGGCAGCCGGGAATTATACCGGAACGCTGGCAAACGCGCTGGCCTACCATTTCGGCCGGCTGGCCGGTGCCCCCGGTGCGGATCGTCCGGGTATAGTGCACCGGCTGGACAAGAACACGTCGGGACTGCTGGTGGTAGCCCGCAACGACCACGCCTATGCCTCGCTGCAACAGGCTATCCAGTCAAGGGAGCTCAGGCGGACCTACCTGGCGGTGGTGTGCGGCCATATGCGCAAGGACAGCGGGACTATTGATCTGCCGGTGGGGCGTTCCGTCCGCGACCGCAGGAAGATGTCCGTCACCGACCGGCACAGCCGCCCGGCCGTGACTGGTTACACGGTGACAGAGCGATTCCGTTCCTACGATCTCCTTGATGTGCTGCTGCAAACGGGGCGGACTCACCAGATTCGCGTTCATTTTTCTCATCTCGGACATCCGGTTCTGGGTGATCCGGATTACGGGGGGCGGCAAAAATGGCACCGAGGAATTTTCGGCCCGGAGCGACCTCTGGCCAGGGAGATTCTGTCCCTGCTTGGCCGCCAGGCGCTGCACGCCCGGAGGCTGGAGTTTGTCCACCCGTCCACCGGCGAAGCGTTACAGTTCGATTCGGAACCGCCGGAAGATATTCAGGTCGTTCTGCGCCTGCTCGACGAAAGAGGGCGCTGATTCAGCCTTTGCCGATAGGCCGGACTGTCGCCCGGTTGAATGCGCCGTCTCCGTAGTCGACTTTCCGGGCGCTCCCGTCGAGCGGCTGTTGACATATCCGTCCGGGGCGGATACATTGGCCCTGTGTCTGATTCCCATGCCAACGATAAACTGGATTACGCCAAGGCGGGAGTTGACCTGAAAGCCGGTCAGGATGCCGTCGAGAGGATAAAGGCGCTGGCGCGCAAGACGTTTGGGGCCGGGGTCCTTTCGGAAATCGGCGCCTTCGGCGGTTTCTTCAAACCGGACCTTGCCGGCCTTGCGTCGCCGGTTCTTGTCTCCTCGGCCGACGGCGTGGGCACCAAGCTGAAGCTGGCCTTCATGACCGGCAGGCACGACACGGTCGGCGAGGATCTGGTCAACCATTGCGTCAACGATATTCTGGTGCACGGTGCCCGGGCTTTGTTCTTCCTTGACTACATCGCCACCGGCAGGCTGGAGCCGAGCATAGTTACGAAGGTGGTTGAAGGTCTCAGCCGGGGCTGCCAGGCCAACGGCGTGGCCCTGCTCGGCGGCGAGACGGCGGAGATGCCCGGCTTCTACCGGCTCAACGAGTACGACCTGGCCGGGTTCATCGTCGGCGTGGTGGACGAGAAAAAGATCGTCAGCGGTGCGACGATCGCCGAGGGAGACGTGTGCATCGGCCTGCCCTCCAACGGTCTGCACACCAACGGGTACACCCTGGCTCGCAAGATCGTCTTTGACGTTGCCGGCCTGAAACCGGATGATGTCGTGGATGAACTCGGCGCGAGCGTGGCCGAGGCGCTCATGAAGGTGCATACCTGCTACGCCGGTGTCATTCATCCCCTGCTGGATTTGGTCGACGTTCACGGCATGGCGCACATCACGGGCGGAGGCATTCCCGGCAACCTGAGACGGGTTATCCCCGACGGCCTGTCGGCCGAGATCGTCAGGGACGGCTGGCCGGTGCCGCCGGTGTTCGAGTTTCTCATGCGGGCCGGCAACGTATCCCTTGACGAAATGTATTCCGTGTTCAACATGGGCATCGGGTTCATACTTGTGGCTGCCGCCCGGGATGCCGATAAGATTAAGGCGGCCGTGTTCGCCGCCGGAGCGACCGCTTTCCCCATTGGCCGGATCGTCACCGGTGACGATAAGGTCAGGCTGGTGAAACCATGATGGTGCTGCTCGTGATAATGGACGGCTGGGGCCTGCGTCAGGCCACTCCTGACAACGCGGTGGCCGCAGCGCATACGCCGGTATACGACGAACTCCTCATGTCCTCGCCGTTCGCCGTTCTCGAGGGTTCAGGGCCGGCGGTCGGCCTTCCGGAAGGGCAGATGGGCAACAGCGAGGTGGGGCATCTCAACCTGGGCGGCGGGCGCATCGTGTATCAGGACATAACCCGCATCGACAAGGCCATCGAGACCGGCGAATTCTTCAGCAATGACGTTCTCAGCGCCGCCATGGAGCGTGCCGCCGAGGAAGGCCGCGCCGTGCACTTGTTCGGGCTTGTCTCCGACGGCAACGTGCATTCATCGTTGAATCACCTGTACGCCCTGGTTGAACTGGCCCGGCAGAAGAACGTCAGTGACGTCTTTCTGCACGCCTTCACCGACGGTCGTGATACGCCGCCGACGTCGGGCCAGTTCCACATGGCCGAGGTCCTGCGCAAGTTCGGCGAAATCGGACTCGGCAAAGTGGCGACCATCGGCGGGCGCTACTACGGAATGGACCGCGACCGGCGATGGGATCGAACTGACCGCGCATACCGCGCGATTGTCTATGGCCAGGGGGAGAAGTTCGAAGATCCGGTCGAGGCTATTCGGGCCTCGTACGCCAAGCAGGTAACGGATGAATTCATCGTGCCGCTGGTTATTGACCACGGTAATCCGGAAGTCGGCCGGCTGAACGACCGTGACGTGGCGATCATGTTCAACTTCCGGGCCGACCGGATGCGCCAACTGGCCTATTTCCTCTGCGGTCATGAGATTAAGGGCTATATCCACTACCGCATTCCCGACGCCGAACTGATCACCATGACCAACTTCGACAAGCGGATGTACGAGGCCAAGGTGGCTTTTCACTCCATGGCGCTCAGCAGCATTTTGGGGGAAGTGCTGTCCAACCGCGGCCTGAGACAACTGCGCACCGCCGAGACGGAGAAATACGCACACATCACCTTCTTCTTCAACGGTGGTGTCGAAGCCCCGTTCAAGGGTGAAGACCGGGACATGATCGCCTCACCCATGATACCGACATATGACATGCAACCGGAGATGTCGTTGGATGAGGTAACCGACAACGCCATTCGGAGAATGAGTTCCAACGATTACGCGTTCGTGCTGCTCAACTACGCCAATTGTGACATGGTCGGTCATACCGGCGTCTTCGAGGCGGCCAAAAGAGCCGTAGAAGCCGTCGACGCCGGAGTGGGGCGGCTCCTCAAGGAGGTGAAGCGCCAGAACGGTGTGGCCATTATCACGGCCGACCACGGCAACGCCGAGCAGATGATTGACCCTGAGACCGGAGGGCCGTGGACGGCTCACACCACCAACCCGGTGCCCTGTATCCTGTACGACCCCGCCGGGCAGTTGCGGAAACGATTCGGCCCGGACCCGGTCAGGCTTCGCGAGAAGGGGATCCTGGCCGACATTGCTCCCACCATACTCGACATCGTCGGCATTGACATACCGACGGAGATGACCGGGACGTCATTAATCGTGCGAGGTTAGTCGTCTGCTGAGTCTTTTTCGATATATAGCCCGTCTCCTTGTTCCGCCCGACATTGAGATCCGTAAGCGGCGTTTCGAACTGACCGTCTGGGCCTTTCTCCTTTCGCTCTCGTTCTATCCCGGCCACCTGGGATTCCTGGCCTGGTTCTCGCTGGTTCGTCCCGTAGTGATAATCGCCCGACTGAGGGGACGACCGGCCTTCACCGCCGCCTACTTCTTCGCCTTTATCTTCAATGCCTTCTCCCTGTACTGGGTGGCGCTGGTGACTCCGCCCGGCACCGCGGCTGCCGTCGTCATCGTCTCCTTTTACTATACGGCCGTGCTGGTGATTTTCAACCGCCTGCACCACCGGCGGCCGCTTTATGGAGCTATTGCTCTGCCTTTCCTCTGGGTCGGCATGGAGTTTTTCCGGACGCTTTCGCAGTTTGCCTTTCCCTGGTCGGATCTGGGTTATTCGCAGGCGGACTACCTGTACGTGTTGCAGATCGTCTCGATCATATCAGTGCACGGCCTGTCGTTTCTCATCGTGACAGTGAACGTCCTGCTGTGGCAGGTGTTTCGCCGGGGGCTGTCGGGCGAACGGCGGATCACGTGCGGCTTGATATCGGGGGCGGTCGTCCTGTTGCTGGTGGCTTACGGCTGGGCCGTCATGCCGCCGTACCCGGTCGCGGGCACGTTCAAGGTTGCCGTGCTGCAGGGGTCGGTGCCGCTGCATGAGAAATGGGCGAGGGCCAACGAGGATTACAGCCTTCAGCTTTATGATTCCCTTGCCCGGTCGATCGGTGACAGCGCCGTAAAGCTCTACATCTGGCCGGAGACGGCGGCGCCGTCGTACCTCTCTCACAGCCCGAGCGACCGGCAGGTGGTCGGCGCCACGGCCCGCGCCACGGGAGCATATCATCTGGTCGGGGCGCTGGGCGCCTCGATGGTCGGCCGTGAACCGCGGCACTACAACTCCTGCTACCAGTTCAATCCCGAAGGCTACATGGAAGCCCGGTATGACAAGGTGAGGCTGGTGCCGTTTTCCGAACAGGTACCGTACCAGAGCTACCTGCCGTTTCTTCGCAGGGAGGTCCTGTCGAAGTACCTGACGTTCATCGAAACCTACGACGTGCAATGGTGGTCCGATTTCCACCCCGGCGATTCGCTGGTCCTGTACGAGCTACCGGACGCCCGTTACGCCGTGCTGATCTGCTTCGAATCAACATTCCCCAATTACGCCCGTGAGGCTATCCGCAAGGGCGCGGACTTCATCGTCGGTATCACCAACGACACCTGGTTCGGCCACTCGGTGGGCGTCTACATGCATTCGCGCATTCTCCTGACGCGGGCGGTCGAGAATCGTTGCTGGATGGCTCGTGCCGCCAACAGCGGGATAAGCTACATTGTGGACGGGTACGGGCGGATCAGGGGAGAACTGCGTCTCGATGAGGTGGCCGGTCTCGTCGGCGGCATCGAGATGCTGGACGGCCGCTCAGTCTTCACCCGAATCGGTGACGTCGTCGGGCTTGCCTCGTTCTTGATAACGCTCGCAACGATCGGTATATTGCTGTTACTATGGATTTTCAGAAGGGTATTTCCGGCCGCTTCCTCCTGGCGCTGACCGTCCTGGTGCTTGGCGGCGTATCGACCTTGCGTCCCTTCGGCTGGGAAACGATTACCTCGTTCAAGGACGTACGGCGGATGCGCGTGATCGACGATACGCTCTTCCTGGCTACTTCCGGAGGAATCCTGGCCGTCACCGACCCGCTGGTGCCGGGCCTTATGTACACGAATCTCGACGGTCTCGGCACGGCGGACATCACGGATATCATCGTTGACGCCGAGGGCCAGAAATGGGTGACCGGCTACGGGCAGTTCGTGCGGTTCGGCGGCCCTTCTCCCGAGCGGTTTCCCACGCTGCCGGTGTACGGGATGTTGAACCTGTGCTGCGTGGTTGATGACGGTGACGGCCTCTGGCTTGGCAGCGACAGTGGCCTTATTCTGTTCACCAAAGCGGGCGTGGCCGGGGCGGGATTCGCGGACAAGTATCCAATCACATTGGTGAACCCGTTCCCCCCGGTGTACGACATCTGGCTCGAAGACAGCCTGATATGGCTGGCTACGGGCAACGGGCTGGCCTTCGCCGACCGTCGCGAACCCGACCTGCTGAAGGCACCGGCGAACTGGACGGTTTTCGATGTTGCCTCCAACCCGGAACTGGCCACGAGCGTGATACGCCGCGTGACGCGCTATGAGGATTCCCTGTATGTGATCACCGGCGGCGGCGCATTTCATATGAGCATTGACGGCGCCGATACTTCCTTCACGGAATCTCCGTTCGCTTCCTCGCAGACGTTCTATGACATGCGCGTCGATAGTGACTCACTCTTTATCTATTACTCCGGCGGCCTGGCGCTTATCAAGGACGGTGCCATCATGGCGATCCCGACGCCGGGGGCGCCGACCGCAAAGGTGACCGGAGTGAATACCGGCGACGTCCGATGGGTGGTTGCCGACCGTGAACGCGGGGTCTATTACGATCAGGGGGGAAGTTTCCGGCAGTACGCGTACACCGGCACTCCGGGCAACCGCGTGACGGATGTGGCGATTGACCGTGACGGTACCATGTTCGGCGGTTTCCTGAACCAGCGGGCGGCCAGAAGAGCCGGCGAGTTGTGGGTCACACTGCCGTACGAGCCGCGCCATTACACCACCGTTCTCACTTCCGACGGGTTCGGTTATACCTGGATCGGCACGGAAGGGGGAGGACTCTGGCGAACCGACGGGACGGCACTCATCAATTTCAACGATACGAATTCCACCATCATTGGCAACGAGGCCGCCCATTCTTTTGCGTGGGTCAGCGGGGTGCGCATCACCGGCGGTTACCTGTTCGCCTCGCTTTACTACACGTACAACGGTTACCCGGTGGCGGTGGCGCGCCTTGACGGGACCGGCTACCCCGTGCAGTGGGATTCCCTCGGTCTTGAGGACGGTATTTCCAACGACGTGCTGCAGTCAGTCGACTATTACGACGGTGTCCTGGCGGTGGGGTCGCGTTATACCGGTGTCTACTATTGCGGAATCGGCCCCGATCCGTTGGACAAGAGCGACGATTTCTGTGTCAACTTCCAGAAGGCCAACTCGTTTCTTCCTTCTGATGCGGTCAAGGTGGTGCGGTTTTCGCCCGAGGGTGAGCTGTGGGCAGGAACTAATTTCGGTCTCTCGCGGCTCGATGAGAGCCTGGGGCAGGTCGGCGAGATCGGCCGATGGGTTGATGTCAACCTGCCGGCGGGAGTGGGGCCGGAAATCACGGCCCTGGAGTTTGACAGCCGGGGCAATGCCTGGATCGGCGCGAGAAACGGTCTGGTGCGCTTCGATGCCTCCGAGGGCACCTTTGAGTTGTTCAACACCCTGAACAGCGGCCTTGTCGGCAACGAGATCAGTAACCTGACGCTCGATGCCGCGACCGGCAACCTGTATGTCTCCACCGGTTCGGGGCTGTCGAAGTACCTTTCGGCCACCGGTGGACTTACACCCGTGCTTGACTCCGTGCTTGCCTATCCCAATCCCTTCGTAATCAGGTCTGCTGACGATCGGCTGCAGTTCAGCTTTGCCGGCCGGTATACGGTGCACGTGTTCAACGTGGCTGGCGAATTGGTCTGGGAAGTGACCGATCTCTCGGATGAGTCGTGGGACGGTCGCAACCAGCGCGGCGAGCCCGTTGCGTCAGGCGTGTACCTGTTTGTCCTGAAGGATGCTGACGGGAAAGTGGCCAGGGGGAAGTTTCTGCTGGTCCGTGACCAATGAAAACCGTTCGCTGCACGTCCTCCCGGCTCGCCAGGGAGGTCATTGACCGCCTGAACGCGGCATCGTTTTTTTCATCGATGGGCTTCGCGGAGCTGTGGCGGGTGCAGGGCGGTCGCGAGGTCTTCTGGGTCACCCAAAGCGAGGAGCAGGTGCTGGCCGTGCTGTCGGGTGTCGAGTTCGGCCGTGCGCCGCTGACGAGGTTTCAGGCCATGCCCGCCGGGTGCTATGCCGAGTTGGTGACGGTCGCCGATACGGACATCGACCGCCCGACCGTGGCGCAGTCAACCATACAGGCACTCACGGAAGCCGGCTATGCGATAACGTACCTTGCGGACTACTGGTCGCACCTTGGGCCCCTGCCGGGCGCGGAGGCCAGCGGGTGCGCAACCGTCCTGGTAGATATCACGGATCCCGGCTGGCAGCCTCCGGACAGGAAGATCCAGTCCGAGGTACGCAAGGCCGAGCGGGAGGGAATCGGCGTAGAACGCTTTGACGCGCGAAGACATCTCGACGGGTTTCTTTCTCTGGCAAAAGCGACGGGTAAACGCCACAGCCACAAACCGCTCTATACTGAGCGGTTCTTTCGTCAACTGGCGGCGCTGGCCGAGCGGGACGCGAGGATAAGGTGGCAATATACGGAGTACCGGGGAGAACCGGTCGCCTCACACGTCAACCTTGTCCTGGGCGATACGCTGCTGAACTGGCAGGTCTATTCGGACAGAGCCTTCTCTTTTCTCAAGCCCAACCAGTACATGCTTTACACGGCGGCGAAAAAGGCGGCCGAGGACGGCATGCGGTACCTGAGCCTCGGGACGTCTCCGCCGGACGCCGACAGCCTCGCTGCGTACAAGCATAAGTGGGGCGGCTCGGATCACTGCTATAACCTGTATCGTCTGAAGTCCCGATGGAGTCGGCTGCTTTGGAGAGCGTAAAGCTGCGAATTCTGGTGCTGGCGGACAGCCGGTCGTTCCACACGGAGCGGTACGTGCGTGAGTTGCGCCGCCAGGGGTGCCACATCCTGCTCGCCTCGCTGGAACGAGGGTCGACGTATCATTTTCGGTTGAAGTCGCGAGGCCCGGTTTCGTCCCTTCACTACGCCCTGGCTTCATTTGAGATTCGAAGGCTGATCAGGCGATTCCGGCCCGATGTAGTCAACCCGCATTTCGTTTCCGGTTACGGATTCATCTCGGTGCTGGCCGGAGCCCGGCGCAGGGCCCCGGTGTTTGTCAACCTCTGGGGCTCCGACGTGCTGGTCGTGCCGCAAAAGTCAACACTGCATCGCTGGAAGGTTGCACTCGGTTTGGCGCGGGCCGACTTCGTGGCCGGAGACTCGGCCTTCCTGCTGGACACGGCGCGATCCGTCTCGGCCTTTTCATGCCCCAGCGCCGTGATTCCGTGGGGTGTGGAAAGCGAGTTTCTCTCGCTGCACAAGAGGGATTATCGTTTTCACACGCCCCTGCGGATTCTCGTGCCGAGACCGCACGAACGGGTATACGGTAACACTCTCATCGTGCGGGCCCTCGCTCCGCTGATTGAGGACGACAAGGTGCGGGTGACGTTTCCGGGGTTCGGCACGCTGTTCGAGCGGTTCCGGCATGAATCCCGTGCGGTGGTCGGTGATCGGCTGCACTTCTACGACGTGCTCCCGCGAGCCGGCTTCCTTGCCATGATGGCCGACCATGACATTTACCTGTCCAACGCGCGTTCGGATTCGTCCCCGGCGTCGCTGATTGAGGCCATGGCCCTCGGGCTGGTTCCGGTGGTGGCTGATGTTCCCGGTGTGCACGAGTGGCTCACGGACCAGAACGGTTTCCTGTTCGAGCCGTTTGTCGGCGACACCCTCAAGAAAACAATCCTGCACCTCATTGACACGCAGGAGGACTTCCGGGCGATGCGACGGCGCAACTTCGAGCGCGTCAAAGCGAACGCCGTGTTCGAAGATAACGTCGCCAGGACGATCAGTATCATGCGCGAACTTGCCGCGCGGAGGAAGAAATGAACAGGAAGGTGCTCCTGATCTGTTACTACTTTCCTCCGCTGGGTCTGGGCGGCGTGGGCCGGCCTCTCAATCTGTTCAAGAAACTCCCGGCGTGCGGCTGGGACTGCGACGTCCTGACGGTCAAACCGGTCGCGTATCGCGCCTACGAACCGGAACTGCTTGACGGCGTGGATACGAAAGATGTCCATCGGTCGGGTTCGCGCGACCCGCAGCGACTTTTGTACCTTGCCGGGGTGCGTCGTGTCGGTGACTCGGCGGCAGACAGGGCGCGAAAGGTCTCGGCCCGGTTTTTCCCTGACAGCAAAATCGGCTGGGTCAAACCCGCCGTAAGGCTGGGCCGGAAACTGGTCCGGCAAAACAGGTATCACGCGCTGCTGTCGACATCACCTCCCGTCTCCGCGCACCTTGTCGCCCGGCAGCTCAGAAGTGACGCGGGCCTGCCCTGGGTGGCCGACTTCCGCGACTTCTGGACGTCCTACAAAGTCGAGGACACGTTTGACGAACCTTCACTTGTCACCAGGGGCAAACAGTTGCTGGCGGCGATCGTGGACGAAGCGACTGAGATTACGACCGTCAACCAGGCAGTCAGCGAGTATCTCGGATGCGGCAGGGTGGTGACGAACGGTTATGACGCCGACCTGGCCGCGAACTGGCAGCCGCCCGCTGACGCCGATCAGTTCGTCATCGGCCTGCTGGGATCGTTCAGCGCGGAGGTGCCGGTGGCGCCGTTGTTCCGAGCGCTGTCGTGCCTGCGCGAAGTCAGTCCTTCCGAGTTTGATAAACTCCGGCTGCTTCAGGTGGGGCAGGTCGATCCCGACTGGTTTGCCGCTCAACTGAAGGAATATGCTCTGCACGAGCGATGCGACGTGAAGCTGTTGCAGGGGAGGAAGGAGACAATCCGCCTGCTGTCGGCAACTTCGCTCATGTACACCGCTACCTCGGTCGGGGAGGCGAAGATTCTTCCCTCCCGCGTGTTTGACCTGCTGGCGTCGGGCCGCCCGATCCTGGCCTGTGCTCCCGGTGACAGCGAGGTGGGGCGCCTGATCGAGGCCACGGGCAGCGGTGCGTGTTTTGACGAGTCCAGCCTTGGGCGGGCGGTGGATTTTCTCACCGAGATCATCCGGGCCAGGGAAACCGGGGGGCGTGATATCACGCCGCTTCCCGACTACGCCCGTAAGTACTCCTCGGAGGAGATGGCCGGATCGTTCGCCTCGATATTGGACAATCTGCCATGACCGCGCCTCCGGAAATCTCGGCTGTCGTGATCAGTTACAACGGCATGAAGTTCCTGCCGGACTGTCTGCGAACCCTACAGGAGGACCTGCGCGGATTTCGTCACGAGGTGATCGTCGTCGACAACGGCTCGCGTGACGGTTCGGTGGAATTCGTGCGCCGCACGTTCCCCCGGATGACCCTTATCGACAACGGGCGCAACCTCGGCTTTGCCAGGGCGGTCAATATCGGGTTACAGGCCGCAGCCGGAGATTTCCTGTACGTGCTGAACCAGGACCTGCGTTTTCCCGACGGCACGGCCGCGCGGTTACTGGCACGCCTGAAGGCTGACGACACCATCGGTCTCATCGGGCCGGCGTATCACGATTTTGACGGCCACCTGCAGTCGTCGGCCAGGTCGCTGCCGAGTTATCGCCACATGATCTATAAGACCCTTCTCCTGGACCGGCTGTTTCCCCGTCACCGCGAGTTCTCCTCCTGGAAGATGGGCTGGTTTGATCACCGGTCGGAGATGTTCGTCGATCAGCCGATGGGGTCCGTGATGCTGATCCGCCGGGAGGTGGTTGCACGGGTGGGCCTGATGGACGAGCGCTTCCCGTTGTTCATGAACGACGTTGACTACTGCCGGCGTATGAGGGACGCCGGGTACCGGCTGCTGTACTATCCCGAGGCCGTGGTGGAGCACTACGTCGGGGCTTCGACGGGAGCCCGGCCTTACCGCATGATTGTCTCCTCGCACCGGTCGCTTTATCGATACCTGGCCAAGTACGCCCGTGCGCGAGAGTATCCGTTGCTGTGGTTAAGCGGCCTGTTGCTGCTGCTGGGCCTGGTCCCGCGGCTGCTGGGACGCCTGCTCCTGCGTGCCATTAGTAGTGCGAAGCTGCCGCCCGGAAGCCGCTGGCGGGGTTTGTGACAATTGCTACTTGAATTCGGCGTCCGCGAAGTCGGCCAGGGTATCCGGCGAGCCGGTGATGAATTCGATCAACGTTGTGATATCGAGCAGATTATGCAGAGCCTGCTGAGTCAGTTTCCCGGGATGTGCGGCAACCCGGTCAAGGGCGCGGGGGTTGAGGTAGTCCGACATCGCCTCGCAGCGCCGGTTCCGCCGGGCGATGCATTGGATGATCGGTGACGCAGCCGGGTACGACCTGCCGGGCCGGCGTATATCCCTGAGACGTTGGGCCAGGGACGGGTATCGGGACACCAGCGTGATCAGCGAAAGTCTGCGTCGATATGCTGACGATGTTACGACGCCGCCTCTGGTGGCATCGGCGATGGCGGCCGCAGGCGGCGACAGCCGCGCCAGGAATGCAGCGTAAAGCCGGTGGTTCTTCTTCTGCTCCCAGGAACAGGACATGACCTGTCGGAAGAACGACTGGTCGTAAAACGGCGTCGCGTTCCACACGGCGGAGCGGTTGCGATCTTCCCCCTCGAACAGCCAGTTTACGCCGTGTTCGTAGAACATGAAGTGGATGTACTTCTGATCGGGTGATTCTTCCGGGTACGACGCGACCTGGGCTTCAACCTGTTCTAAGATTCTTTCCTGAGATATGCCTGTCAAATCCGCCACCATCGCCGGCGGCATAACGCGGAACTGGCTGGTAACGTATCTTGCCACTGCCCGAGGTGAAGTCAGGCGGCGGGGGGGACGAAGGTCGGGCAGCACCTTGTCTCCGCCGTCCCCGGAGAAAAAAGTGACGTTACGACCGAACCGTTTTTCTATGTGGTCGAGAAATCGGATGTCGGAAGCCATCGCGGAACTGACCAGGCCGCCTTTGATATTGAAAATCTGCCGTACTTCCCGGCCGGTCGGGGGCGGCAGGTTAACGAGTTCCCAGTGAAGTTTCATGCTGTCGGCCAGTTCGCGAGCGCGGACGGCATCGATGCTTGCGCTTCCCCGGCCGTCGTCGAACGTCACGGCGTTAAATCGGCTCCCGGCGGCCAGGAGCCCTGCCGCGACGGTGCGGGAGTCCAGACCTCCACTCAGTGACATGACGTTATGCCCGTCCGGGTCGGCCTGCCTTTGGCAGGCTGCGGTGAAGCTTGAAACCAGATCCTCAACTACGTCCGCGGCCCGTCGGGAGACATCGTTGCCTCTGAGGTCGAACCGGTGCAGCGTCTGCCGGTGGACGTCGCCGGTCGGCGGGTGACACCGAACAAGTGTGGCCGCCGGCAACCGACGCACGCCTTCCAGGAGCGTCCTGCCGCCCAGGGGAAACCCGAACAGCAGGTAGTGAGCCACGGCCGCTCGGTCCAGCGACAGGGCGTCCGCGTACCGCGGGAAGAACATGATTTCCCGTGACAGGCAGAACCGCGACCCGTCCTGGTATGCGTACACCGGGAGCCTGGCGAGCGTATCGTTAAGGAATGCCCAGCCGCCCGTCCGCTTCTCCCGGGCGAGGACGACAAAGGCGCCGTCGTGACGCTCCAGCCAACTCCGAATCCGGACGGCTGTGCCGGCATCGTCATCGAACATATCTCGCGCCAGCGCGAGGACGTCGGCCCGAAGATCTGCGCCGGTGCAGCCGTACACGTGTCCTTCGACGACGACGAGATAATCCGGCTCGTCCAGAATAACGACCGGGTACTCCGGATAACGGGTCAGGCTCAGCCGGACGGCCCCTGATTCGTACACCGTCTCCCGCCGGTAGCGCTCGTCGTGCAGCAACTCGTCGAGCGACCGGCTGAATTTAGCCCCGTTATGCTCACCACCCGGCGAGCACAGGAAGGTGAAACCCGGCACAACCAGTCTCCTTGACGCCAATGCGGCGCAGGCTATACGTCTCGCGCCAAGTTACCTTATCACGGCCGAGGTGTAAAGGATGGTTTGCAGTCGGATGGTGCTCCGGCAGTCCGAATGCCCGGCGGCGTTATCGAAGGAGCGACATCTTTCGCACGGCGGTGCGATCGTTCACCGCGAGGCGGTAGAGGTACACGCCGCTGGCGGCCTCGTTGCCGCTGCTTGTACGGCCGTGCCATGGCACCACGTGACGCCCTGCCGCCATTACCTCGTCCTTCAGGATCGATACGATCTGCCCGAGAACGTTGTGGACGTCCAGCCTGACATGGGCCGGCTGCTGCAGATCAAAGGCGATGGTCGTGGCGGGGTTGAACGGGTTGGGATAGTTCTGCTCCAGCGAAAAACCCTGCGGCGCGGCATCCTGATCTTCATCGGACCCGGTAATGAGCGAGCCGGCGCACGTAATCTGGCGCGTTGTCATCCCCGGTGCCACGGCGGTGAGTTTGCAGACCGTGTTGGGATCGGCCGGGCCGTCCAGGATTGTCCGGCCGCGCATGTCGGTCATCGCCGTGGCGATCAGTTCACCTTCGATGGACAGGACGATACGGCAGCCATCGACAGGTATCCCGTCGCACGTGACCGCAACGTCCATTCGCCCGGAGTCCCTTGTTACCTTTACCGCCGGTGTCACCGGAACCTGCAGGTATATCCTCAGGGAGGGGTCGCCGAAGAAATTCTGCCCGTACACGAGGTCGCGGTACATGAAGTGGGCCGCCTTGGAAGCGTACACGGCTTCGACCGCCGGGCACTCCGGGTGGGCGAAAAGTGAATCGAAAAAGGACCTGTGCAGGAGGTGACTGAGGTTGACCCACCCCCAGCGCGAATACGCCACAAACGCCACCGCTCCGGCCTGTCCGGCCGCAAGGAACGTCTGAACGAGATTGGGCCCCGTTTCCAGAAACGGCGGCTGATCCTTGTCGAATCCCCCGTTGGCGCAGGCCAGGGAGTAGTACAGCGAGCTTTTCCCGTTGGCCGCAAGACCGGTAACGTTGTCGTTGTTGAAGAGCGACTTCGGCCATTCGTTATAGTTCGAAGTCCTGACGCAAAAGGCATCGTTGCCCCCGTGGGCGATGACGTTCACTATGCCGTACCCCTCGGAGAGGACGCTCTCAAGATCGTGCGCCGGCGGGTTGGTGGGGTTGGCATCGTCACCGCTAAGCCGCTCCACGCCGCTGATGGTATCGATCAAAAAGCAGTCCGGGAACGCCTCCGCGATCAGGCCGTGCTGCCCCGCCTGGCCGTAGTCGCGCATCTGGTCGGACGAGAAGAAGAAGGCGCGGGCCAGGTAGTCCCGGTCCCCCTCCCCGGGAGACATCTCGTACGCGATCAGCTTGCGCGTGTAGTTTTCGATTTCTTCCGGAGTGTTGAACGGCAGCCGTCCGACCAGCAGTTCGGGGAAAAGGTCCGGCCGGTCATGCAACGGTTCGCCCCAGACACCGTCGTTGTCGGCGTCCCACTCGCCGGTGAGATCCGCGAAGTACAGGTCACAAATCTGAAGATAATGCAGCGACGGTGTGCCGTACGTGTTGAACGCATAGGCGTACCTGATGGGCAGAACGGTCTCGTCTCCCCCAAGAAGCACGTAACGGCCGCCTGACTCATGGAATGCCTGCAAGTACGCCCGCAGTCGCTCGGCGTCGTCCCTGCCGTCACAGGTCGCCAGCACGTCCTCGATAAGCGTGAGTTGCGTTTCGTATCCCGTCTCGGTTCGATAGCGGGCGAGCGGTCGAAAGGCATCGGCCAGCGCCCCGGACGTAACGATGACATAACCGGGGACGGTCGTGTCACTCAGGGCGGCGGACCGCGATGACCGCGAGATCGTTGACGCCGCGACGTTCCTGCGGTCAAGGAGCGCGTCGGGTTCAACGAGACGGGAGCCGACGTACAGAAACAGCGACTCGCAGAAGGTGGCGTTGCCGCAACTGTCGACGGTTACCGGAAACACGAGAAGGTCCGCGTACCGCCTGCCGTCGACCTCCAGTTCTCCAAGCGCAGCCACGTGAGCGGTGCCCGTTACGGAACCGGCCTCCGACAGCCAGCCGGGCGCGACAACGGGTTCGGCTTCGGACGTCGGCACGTCCGGCGCAAGTACGTCCGGTCCAAACTCAGCAATCCTCTTGGCCGGGCCGGAGAATGCCCTTACGCCGACCACCGTTTCCCTCCCGTAGAGTTCTACCAGGCAACTCTTGGCGGGAAGCGAGAGCGTTCCAACCACCGGCACGACGCTGAAATCGTCGTACCGCACTTCGACGACACTCTCCCTGACACTGAGGTCTGATGCCGCGAAGGAGATGGTAGGTCTCTCTGCCGACTGCGCGTAAGCAGCGAGGACTAAGGCAAGCACGGGACTCCAGTGGCAGGCTTTCATCGGTCGTTCCTCGTTTCACGTTGAACCCGATAGAGAACGTGCAAGCCTGCTGCCCCCAAAAGCGGGGGGCTTGACCTGAAATTGACAGAACTACAACCGTATGTCCGGCAGCCAATTACGGAGACAAGGCTGGTCGATCAGGAAAATTGTTCCATCTGATTGTCGGCGGAGGCAGTGGGATTAAGACAATATATGGTGGGACATTACCGGTTCTTGGAGCGAGTTTCAGCAAAGACTGCTTTGCCTCACGTCTTGCCAATCCACAACGGCTTACAGGATTGGCGATATTTCTCTTCTGTTACCCATTGGAGTGTCTTCAGTTAAGAGGCGAAAGAACTTTAAAAAACCGCTTGACACCGAGTGGTGAATTTGTGAGTTTATAGACGATTTTTGGGTGAGAGTGGTAGAGAATGGGGAGCAACGTTTGACCGGACTCTATGGCAAATTTCAAACGACCCTTGATAACAAAGGGCGGTTCGCAATTCCGGCCAAGCTTCGAGCCGCAACCGGGCCCGACGGCACGCGGCTCTTGGAAGGGGAACTGGTTCTCACCAAAGGACTGGAGGGATGTCTGAGTATTTATCCGGCGGTCGAGTGGGAAGAAATACAAAGACGTTTTTCCTCTCTCAATTTCACCCAGAAAGACTTCCGTTTTTTCAGTCGCCGGTTCTATTCTGCTGCAGGTGTTGTCACGCCCGATCGTAACGGACGAATACTGATCCCCTCGCATCTGGTCACGGAAGCCAGGCTCAAGCGCGAGCTACTGGTTATCGGGGTCAATCGCTGGGTCGAGATATGGGACCCGGATCGCTTCGCGTACTACCTGGAGCAATTCGCCGGAAGTTACGAGGAAGTAGCTGAGCGGTTGTACACCGGCCATGACCAGCGGTCGGAGTAACGTTGGCCACCTGCCGGTCATGGCGGCAGAGGTGGCCGGGCTTCTGGTCACTGATCGTGACGGTGCCTATCTGGACCTGACGACTGGCGGTGGAGGACATCTCAAGTCGCTGGCAACACGACTGGGAAGCCGGGGACGGCTGTTCGGTATTGATCGCGACCAGGAGGCGGTCGACCGGGCTACCCTGGCCCTCAAAGAGACAACACATGTTCGGATGATAATTCGGGCGGCCTTCGCCGATCTTGCGGCGGTGGCCGGTCGGATCGGGGAAGAGTCGTTTAGCGGTATCCTGCTGGATCTGGGAATATCCTCTTACCAGTTGGAGGATCCCGGGCGTGGTTTTTCGTTCAGACATGACGGTCCGCTCGACATGCGATTCGACACTTCGTGCGGGCGTCCAGCTTCGGCCCTGATTGCCTCGTTCGATCAGAAGCAGCTAACGCGACTCATCCGTCAGTACGGGGAGGAGAAGCAGGCGGCACGGATCGCCACGGCAATTGTCAGGGAGAGACAGAAGCAGATGATTGGCACCACCCTGCAGCTGGCCGACATCGTCCTCAACAGCGTCCGGCCTCCGCACCAGACCAAGAGCCTGGCGCGCGTGTTTCAGGCGTTCAGGATCGCCGTCAACGATGAGCTCGACCAACTGGCCCGCGTCCTGCCCCTGGTCCTGGGGTTTCTTGTCCCGGGCGGGCGGCTGGCCGTCATTTCCTACCATTCGCTTGAAGACCGCCTGGTAAAACGTTTTCTCCAGGCCGAGACGAAGGGCCGTTGTACGTGCCCGCCGGGGATCCCCCTCTGCGTGTGCGGAGCCCGTCCGACCATGAAGACGGTGACGCGCCGCGCCTGCGCTCCCCGTCCGGACGAGATTGCACAAAATCCGCGGGCCCGTTCGGCGCGTCTGCGCGTGGGGGAGAAGTTGTAAACGATGGCTCGCTCGGTTCGAAAGTTCAAGGAGACCGTTCAGATACGCTCGGCGTTTTTCCAGCGCCTGCGCTGCCACAAGTATATTCCCATCGGTGCCATTGCCTTCGGCCTGCTTGCAGCCGCCTGTGTTCACGTCTGGCAGCGCGTGATGGTGATTGAGCTGGCCAAGGACGTTGCCGCGTTGCGCGCGGAAAACCGGTCCCTGGTCGACGACGTGAAGAAAACCAGCTCGGATATCGCGGCCCTCTCCATGGCCTCGCGAGTTGAGCGGTACGCCCGCGACACCCTCGGGCTGCAACCGGTGACGGCCGATCGCCTCTTTACGCTGATCAAGAAGTCAGAAAGGGAAATCCCCCCCGACGAACTGACGGCCATGTTCTCGTCAATCAAGCGCGTGGCAGACTACCTTCCGATTGTCACGGAAGCCCAGGCATCAGGCCGGGAACTCCGTCCCATCAGGTTTGACACCGTTGCCAGGGAAGGATCAGCCAGGTGAAGCGGACGCGTATGGAGAACAGACGCCTGGGTGTCCTCGTTTGCCTGGTGGCCGTGTTCTTCCTGACGGCGATGGCGCGACTCGTACAGCTACAGGTGGTCAAGCACGACCAGTGTCGTGAGATCGTCGACAGCCAGTCGCGCGGCAAAGTTGTCATTCCGGCGGCACGCGGCATGATTTACGATCGCTACGGCCGCGTGGTGGCAAGAGACGTCGCCGGTTCGGCGCTGTACGCCTACCCCCACGACGCGGGCGAGCTGCAACGGGTGTCTTCCTTTCTTGATCGTTACTACCACCTGAAGCCCGGCTCGGCCATCCGGAAGTTCGGGCTGTCAGTGTGCAAATTTCGCTACATCACGCGCCGCCTGAGTGACGAGGAGGCCGAGAGGATCGCGCAGGCCGCCCCCCGCGGACTGTACCTCCGTGAACAGAGCCGAAGAGAGTATCCGTTCGGCGTGGTCGGCAAACAGGTCCTGGGATTCACTGACATCGACAACAAAGGGCAGTCCGGTTTTGAGTGGGCCTCTGATTCCGTTCTGGCCGGTCAGACCGGCCTGGCCGACATTCTCCGCGACGGCCTGCGCAACACCATCCGTGTCCGGGAATCGGCCCTCGTCAAGCCGGTGCGAGGGACTTCGGTGGTGCTCACCGCAGACTGGCGGCTCCAGGGCATTGTCGAAGGAGAGTTGCAGGCGGCGGTGGATGAGTATCAAGCCCGCTCAGGGGTAGCCGTTTTCCTCGATTGCCGCAACGGTGACGTCCTGGCGATGGCTCACTATGACCCGACGGAAAGTGATCGTCTGCATCCGACCAAGTGCCGGGCCGTGACCGATCAGTTTGAACCCGGCTCGGTCCTGAAGGCCTTCACCGCGGCCGGGCTCCTTGATGCCGGTGTGGTCAAGCTGGATGATTCAATTTTCTGCGAGGAAGGACGCTGGAAAATCGGCCGCCGGATGCTTCATGATGACAAGGAGCACAGCTGGCTGACTTTTCGCGAGGTGTTCGAGCTTTCCAGTAACATCGGCGTCGCCAAATGTGCCATTCAGCTCGGCGGGCCGGAGTTGATCGAGACGTTTCGCCGGTTCGGCCTGGGGGAGAAGCCGGGATGCGGATTGCCGGGAGAAACGGGAGGCGTCCTTCGCACCATGCGGTGGTCCGAATACAACGTCGCCTCTCTCGCCATGGGGCACTCGGTGGCCGCCAGCCCGCTGCAAGTGGCGGCCGGCTTTGCCGCTATTGCCAACGGCGGCGATCTTGTTCGCCCCCGACTCGTGCTTGGCACCGTGGACGAGAAAGGATACGTGCGTCCGACGGAAGAGCCGGAGAGTTTCGGGCGGGCTTTCAACCGGTCGACCAGTGACTCACTGCGGGTTCTTCTGCGCGGCGTGGTGGAACGTGGCACGGCGATGCCGGCGCACTCGTCAAGCGTGTCCATTGCCGGCAAGACCGGCACCGCTGAAATCCCTGATCCGGAGCACGGGCGGTACTTCAAGAACCGGTTCATGGCGTCCTTCGCCGGATTCTTCCCGTACGAGTCGCCGGTTATCGCAGGCATCGTGGTGCTTGAAGACCCCAGGCCGATCACGTACGGCGGTTACACGGCCGGGCCGGCCTTTCGCCGCATTGCCGAGCGCTACACGGTGAGCAACCCGGACCTGTTTGCAGTTCCCGAACAAACACTGGTTGCCGACGCCAGGCGGCTCGACAGGACCGTCGAGACGCCGGATTTCGTCGGGCGTGACGTCGTCCTGGCCAGACAGATGGCCGGCCAGCGGGGGATTATGCTGCGCACATCCGTCGATGAGGGGACGGTGGAGTGGCAGTATCCCCCGCCGGACCGGCTGGTCTTTGCCGGAGACGAAGTGGTGGTCGCCGTCCGGCCACACGACCCGGACCGGAGGGTCATGGCCGACCTTCGCGGCATGACCGTACGGCAGGTGGCGGCCCTTCTCCACCATCAAGGTATAAAGTTTGTCATAGAGGGAAACGGCCGGGTAGTTCGGCAGTCCGTCCGGCAGGGCCATGTCCTGTCGGCGGCGACGGTCTGTCGGCTAGACTGCCGGCCGGGGTAAGGAGCTTGCTATCACTCTCGGAGAACTCATACGGGGATTCGACGAGGCCGTGCTGCACGGCGACGGTGCAGTGGAAATCGCCCGGGTGGAATACGATTCCCGGATGATCGGCCCGGACTCCCTGTTCTTTGCCGTAAGAGGATATCGCCGGGACGGCCACGATTTCCTGAAGCAGGCTTACGACAACGGTGCCGTTGCGGCCATGGGCGAACGCGACAACGGTGACCCTATCCCCACGTACGTCCACGTCCCCGACATTCGCAAGGCCATGGCGGACGTTTCGGCCCGGTTTTACGGCAGCCCGGGGCAGAAGCTCAAGGCGTACGCCGTTACCGGGACCAACGGCAAGACGACCACCTGCATGATGCTGCGGGAGATTCTCGCGTTATCCAACGGCTGCACCGGCCTGGTGACATCGCAGGTCTACGATACGGGGAAGGAAAAGTTCACGGCGGAGCGAACGACGCCGGAGTCGCTCGACCTCCAGCGCCTGCTGTACCTCATGAAGAAAAACCAGTGCGTCAACGTCGTGATAGAAGCTTCGTCGCACGCGCTCGTAATGCACCGCCTGGACAACGTCAATTTCCGCGTGGCCGTATATACGAATCTTACCCGCGACCACTTGGACTTTCACAAGACCATGGAGGAGTACCTCAAGGCCAAGGCGTCGCTCCTGGACAAGCTGGACGGCCGTCTCGGGCACGCCGTGATAAACCTCGACGTCCCGGAGTTCAAACCGTTGTTCGGACGGGCGGTGGCATCTTTTCTCAGCTACTCACTGGATAACCGCCAGGCCGACGTCCGCTGCGGGGAGCACGCGTTCAGGGCGGACGGCACGATCTTCGATCTTGTCACGCCGATGGGAAACCGAACCGTCCGCATTAAACTGCCCGGCCGGTTCAACCTCATGAACGCCCTGGCCGCCGCCGCCGGCGGGCTGGCCAGCGGTGCCGATCTCGACAGTGTCGTTGCCGGCCTTGAAAGAACGATGCCGGTGCCGGGCCGGCTGAACTCGATCGACGTCGGACAGCCGTTCGCCGTGTACGTCGATTACGCCCATACCCCGGATGCGATTGAACGCCTGTGCGAGGCGGTTCGTGAACTCAGCCGGGGGCGCCTGCTGCTGCTGTTCGGCTGCGGGGGCGATCGCGACCGAGGCAAGCGGCCCATGATGGGCCGGGCCGCGGCCAGGTGCGCCGACTATATCGTAGTTACGTCCGACAACCCGCGCGGCGAGGATGCCCGGGCCATAATCGGCGACATCAAGCCGGGGCTGAAGGGCGCGGAATACGAGATCCACGTCGATCGCAGGGAAGGAATCGCCGCTATAGTGCGCAAGGCCGGGCCCGGGGACGCCGTGGTGCTGGCCGGCAAGGGAGCGGAAACCTACCAGGAGATCAAGGGGGCCCGACACCCCTTTGACGAGGTAGCCGAGGTGAAGGCGGCCGTTGCGTCGCTGACTCTCGACGAAAAGACAACGGACGAGGGCAAGTGATCACACTGAGTTTCGACAAGCTTATGCGCGTGACCGGTGGGGCGCTCAACGAGGCGTCTCACGGTGATCAAACGTTCCGCGGGGTCTCCATTGACAGCCGCACGCTGAGTCCGGGGGAATTGTTTGTGGCCTTGCCCGGAGAGCGTAACGACGGTCACAATTACATAGACCAGGCTATCGAGCGCGGCGCCGCCGGCGCCCTGCTGCAGTCCGAGGCCGTCCGGTCATCACCGGCCCGGTATCGCTTTCCTGTCGTGGCCGTGGCGGACAGTCATCAGGCCCTGATCGAACTGGCTCAACATTACCGGGAACGCGTCGGCGCCAGGCGGGTCGGTATTACCGGCTCCAACGGTAAGACGACGACCAAGGAAGTTGCCTTCCGCCTGCTCCAGGCAGTCCAGGACGGAGTGTTTCGGTCACCGGGCAACTACAACAACCTTTACGGCATGCCGCTGGCGTTGCTGGCCATGCCGCAGGAGACGAAGATTGCCCTGCTCGAAATGGGCATTTCCTCACCGGGCGAGATGACTCGCCTGGCGGAGATTGTACGGCCCGACGTCATGCTTATCACCAACGTCGGCCCGTCTCATCTTGAATTTCTCGATTCGGTCGAGGGCGTGGCCCGGGCCAAACTCGAAGTAGTACCGACCATGTCGGCCGACCAGCCAGTGATTATCAACGCCGACGACGACGTTCTCGTGCGGGAAACGGTCAGGTTGCGCAAGGACTACGTATCCTTCGGCATCAGGAAACCGGCCACGTTCACGCCGACGGCGGTAAAGCGTGATGCCTCCGGCGTGACGGTAGTGCGTATCGGCAAGGCCACCTTCCGGCTTCCACTCTTCGGACAGTACCAGGTCTACAACCTGCTGGCGGCGTACGCCGTTGTGCATACGCTCGGCGGTCGCCTTGACGGCGTCGATACGGCGGCACTCAGCTTTGAGTCCGTGCCCCTGCGCGGTGAGACGGTGACCAGTCACGGTGTCACGTTTATCGTCGACTGTTACAACGCCAACCCGGACTCCGTCAAGTCCGCCCTGGCGTCGTTTGCCGAGTGCAACGATCACGGCCGCCGGCTCATAATCCTGGGGGATATGCTCGAACTCGGCTCGAGCAGCGAGCGGTACCACAGGGAAATAGGACGAGCCCTGGCTGAACTGACGTTCGATTACGCGGCCCTGGTCGGCCCTATGACGCGGCACACGGTGGACGAAGCGGTCAGCGTCGGTGTGGCTCCGAACGTATTGGAGCACTTCGAGAGCGCCGACCTGTGCGCCGAAAGGATGAAAGCCAAACTTCGCGACGGTGACCTGGTCTACGTCAAGGGCTCGCGGGGAATCGGCCTGGAAGTGATCGTCCGGCAGTGGACCGGGCGGGAGGAGGAGGCCTGATGCTGTATCATCTGCTGTATCCCCTTACCCAGTACCTCTCGGGGTTGAACCTGTTCAGGTACATCACGTTCCGGACGACCGGCGCCACCGTCACAGCCATCTTCATTTGTCTCGTTCTGGGGCCGTTCTTCATCCGCCTGCTGCGAAAGTACCAGGTGGCGGAGAAAATTCGCCCGGACGGGCCGGCCAGCCACAAAAAGAAGGAAGGCACACCGACTATGGGCGGCCTGATCATTCTGGCCGGGATAGTCATCCCCACGCTGCTTTGGGCCGACCTGACGAATTACTATGTCCTGATGGTTCTTCTGGTGACCGTCTGGCTGGGCGCCATCGGCTTTATGGACGATTATCTCAAGGCCATCCGACGCCAGTCCAGGGGGCTGGTGGCGAGGAAGAAGATGATCGGCCAGGTGCTCCTGGGGGCCGTCTTCGGCCTCCTTCTGACCTACGTTGCTCCCGGCGGCCTGTACGACGGCACGACCGGTATTCCGTTTTTCAAGAACTACGTGCTGAACCTCGGCGTCGTGTACGTGCCGTTCATCATTATCGTCATCACCGGGGCCTCGAATGCCGTGAATCTCACGGACGGTCTTGACGGTCTCGCTATCGGTCTGTGCGCGCTCTGCTTTGTCGCCTTCGGCGGCATGGTCTACGTAAGCGGCCGTTTGGATTACTCGAGCTACCTGCAGATCGAGTACTTCCCGGGCACCGGCGAGCTCGCGGTTTTCTGCGGCGCGGCGGTCGGTTCCGCCCTCGGGTTTCTCTGGTTCAATTCACATCCGGCGGAGGTCTTCATGGGGGACACGGGATCTCTTGCCCTCGGCGGGGCGCTCGGCGCCATCGCCATCCTTATCAAGAAAGAACTGCTGCTGGTCATCGTCGGGGGCGTGTTCGTCATGACCGCCCTGTCGGTGATCATTCAGGTATTGTCATACAGGTATCGAGGCGGGAAACGCGTTTTCAAGATGGCTCCGCTTCACCACCACTTCGAGTTGCTCGGGTGGGCGGAGCCTAAGGTAGTTGTGCGATTCTGGATCATTGGAGCGCTGTGCGTTCTTCTGACTCTGGCGACGCTGAAGGTAAGATGACGGCGGAAGAGAGAATAAACGGTCGCAAGATCGGTGTTGTCGGGATGGCTCGTTCCGGCATGGCCGTGGCACGACTGGCGCTCAAGCACGGCGCCTCTGTCTTCGTGTCAGATGCCGCGCCGCCGGCCGGGCTGACCGGTCAGACCGATGAACTGTCGCGGGCGGGAATCGAATTCGAGACCGGCGGGCACACCGAGCGGCTGCTCAGCCGCGATTACCTCGTGTTGTCGCCCGGCGTGCCGCTGACCGTGGAAATTCTGCGGGCCGCCGCCGAGAGGGGTATCCCGTTTTTCTCGGAACTGGAATTTGCCTCCTGGCTTTACCGGGGAAGCATCATCGGCGTCACCGGCTCCAACGGCAAAACGACCACCGCCTCTTTACTCGGCGAAATCCTCGCCGCCGACGGGCGAGACGTGCGCGTATGCGGCAATATCGGCCTGCCCTTTGCCGAGGTGGTGGAAGCACTGACCGAATCGTCAGTGGCCGTGGTGGAGGTCTCGACGTTCCAGCTTGAGACCATCGCCGACTTCCACCCGCACGTCGCCGTCATCCTTAACCTGACTCCGGATCATCTCGACCGGCACGGTACTTTCGAAACCTACAAACGGATCAAGTACCGCATAACTGAGAACCAGACCGCGGACGACTATTTCGTCCTTAACCGGGACGATGCCGAATCCATGGCCGATGACCCGCCGTCGCGCGCGTCCCGCCTGTATTTCAGCACCGGCCGGCGTGACGGTGTGGCCGCCTTCGTTGATAACGGCACTTTGTACGTGCAGGTATCGGATGCTCCGGCCGCTGTCGTTCGGTGCGACGAGATTCGCATTCCCGGTCCGCACAACCTGCAGAACGCCGCCGCTGCGGCCGTCGTGGCGACGCTGTGCGAGGTCGAGGCCGCCACCATCGGGGACGTACTGCGGTCGTTCCCCGGTGTGGAACACCGCCTGGAGGCGGTCGGAACGGTGGCCGGCGTGGCGTTCGTCAACGATTCCAAGGCCACCAACGTCGACTCGGTCTGTTATGCCCTGAAGTCCCTGCCGGGACCCGTCCATCTGATATGCGGCGGGCGGCACAAGGGCGCCGGTTATGATCCGATCATTGCGGCCGGGCAAAACAGAATCAAGGGGTTGGTTCTCATCGGCGAGGCGCGTGACATGATATTTGAGGCCCTGGGCAGATCGTTCCCCGCCCGGTTCGCCGATTCCCTCGAGGAAGCCGTCCGGAAAGCGTTTGAAGATGCCGTGCCGGGCGAGACAGTGGTCCTGTCGCCGGGCTGTGCCAGTTTTGACATGTTCGACGATTTCGAACACCGCGGCCGTGTCTTTAAGACCGCCGTGCAGGCGTTGAAAAACAATCGAAACAGCAATGAAAAAGTCTCGCGCTGAAAACCGCTACGACGAGGGGTTGCTCCTCGGCTACCTGGTCACACTGGTCGCCGGGCTGATCATGGTCTACTCGACTTCATCGATCATCGCTGAGAGCCGTTTCGGTTCGCACCTGTATTTTCTCAAGCATCAGATGATCTGGACCGTGCTGTCACTTTTGACGGTGTTCGTTATCTACCGGCTGGACCTGAAACGGCTGGCCGTGTACTCGGTGCCCGCGCTTATGCTGACTTTCGTCCTGCTTATGCTTGTGTTTGTCATGCCCGCGCGAAACGGTTCTCACCGGTGGTTGACCATGGGGCCGCTGACCCTGCAGCCCTCGGAATTGTTCAAGTTTCTGGTTGTGGCTTACCTGGCTTTTTCGCTGTCCAATCCAAAACGGAATCTCGGCGACCCGAAGCAACTGGCATTTCCATACGTGCCGATAATCGGCCTGGGCCTGGCCCTGATCCTGGCTGAACCCGATCTTGGCACCTGCGTGGTGCTGTGCCTGACGGCCCTGGGGATGTTCTTCCTGGCCGGGGCGCGTCTGAGGCATCTGTATGCGGCGCTCGTTCCCCCGGCGCTGATCGCGTCGTTCTTTGTGTTTGTCCTTGGATACAAGAAGGCCCGCATCCTCGATTACGTTGCGTCCGTTATCGATCCCATTCAGGGCGGCTACCACGTCAGGCAGGCGGCCCTGACGCTCGGCTGCGGCGGCCTGCTCGGCACCGGCCTTGGAGAAGGCCGTCAGAAGCTCTTCTACCTGCCGTATCCCCATACCGATTTCGTCTTCGCGGCCACTGGTGAGGAGATCGGCCTGCTCGGGCTGTTGCTCGTCATGGGTCTGCTCTCGTTCCTGTTGTGGCGGGGGTGGAAAATCGCCGCGGCGCAGCCGGACCGGTTCGGTTTCCTGCTCGGAGCCGGCATGACCTGGTCGCTCTTTGTCAACATCGCGATCAACATCGCCGTCGTGACTTCCCTGCTTCCCGTCACGGGGCTGGCCCTGCCGTTCTTCTCCTACGGCGGATCTTCACTTCTGATGTCGAGCGCGGCGGTGGGCGTCCTGCTGAATCTTTCGCGGAGGGTGGCGCGATGACCGGCGCGGCGAGATCGGCACGTCTTCTGTTCGCCGGCGGTGGTACGGGTGGACACCTGTTCCCGGCCATCGCCATCGCGGACCGTGTCACTGAGCTGCTCGGTGCCGGACGGAGCATAGACATTCGCCTGGTCGGGACGAAACGGGGCCTGGAGTACCGGATCAGGGAATCACTGGGGTATCCGTTGGACGTGATCAGCGTGCGAGGACTGGCACGTTCACTCACCATTAAGAACCTGCTGGTGCCGTTCGTGCTGCTGGGGGCGATGATCAAGGCACGCTCGTTGCTCAACCGTTTCCGGCCCCACGTCGTCGTCGGCACGGGCGGCTATGTATCGCTGCCGGTTCTCAGGATGGCGGCGGCCGCGAAAATCGCCACCGTCCTGCAGGAGCAGAATTCCTATCCCGGCATTTCCAGCCGCAAGATTGCGCCTCACGCGGCGCGCGTCTATCTCGGGTTCGAGGGCGCGCGGCGGCACCTGCGTACGCGGGGACGGGTGATGGTGACCGGTAATCCCGTGCGCCGTTCGATCACGAGCGGCAATCGACAAGAGGCTGTCGGAGTTTTCGGACTGGATCCGCGGAAGAAAACGATCCTGGTTCTGGGCGGCTCCCAGGGAGCACGTGACCTGAACGCGGCGATTTTGAAAGGCCTGAAGGCGGCTTCACTGCCCGAGGGTTACCAACTGTTGTGGCAGACGGGGAAGAGGGGTTACAAGGACGTGATCGCGCAAGCGGGTGAAAAGGTAGAACCTCACTCCCTCTTCCCTTTTGAAGAGCGCATGGACCTGGTTTACGCGGCGACCGATCTGGCCATTGCGCGCGCCGGAGCGCTCACGCTGGCCGAACTGCAGGCCTGCCATATCCCTGCCATTCTGATTCCTTACCCGTTTGCGGCCGGCGACCATCAGATCAAGAACGCCCGCGAGGTTGCCGACAGCGGCTTTGCCGAGATTATCGAGCAGGCGGAACTCGACCGCTGCGATCTGCTCGAACGGGCTGTCACCGTCTGTCGATCCGGTCGGGCGGACCGGATGCGGGAGAGTATCATCAGGGCGACTACCGATAGAAAACCGGCGGTGGACATTATCGCCGAGGATTTGATCGACTTGCTGGAACAGCAACAGGCATGGGAGGGCGGCGTTGACTCGTGAGCTATCGGCGGATGTCAAAACCAGAGGATTTGTACGCGGCATGGTGATGTTCGGACGATTCAAGAAATTGCATTTCGTCGGTATCGGCGGAGCCGGTATGTCCGGCATTGCGGAGATTCTCCAGAACCTGGGCTACCATGTCACCGGTTCCGACAGCACGCTCAGCGAAGTCACCGAGTATCTCGGCTCGCTCGGCATCCGGGTTTTCGACGAGCATCGAGCCTCCAACCTCGAGGATATCGACGTCGTGGTCATCTCGTCGGCCATAGGGGAGAACAACCCGGAAGTGGTCGAAGCGCGGCGCCTGGGAGTTCCCGTCATCAAACGTGCCGAGATGCTGGGCGAACTCATGCGGCTCAAGTTCTCGATCGGCGTGGCCGGAACCCACGGCAAGACCACCACGACGTCGATGGTCGGCATGATACTCCGTCGGGCCAACCTCAATCCCACGCTGATCGTGGGCGGCATCGTGTCTGAGCTTGGCACCGGCGCCTCGCTCGGCGAAGGGGACTACCTGGTCGCGGAAGCGGACGAGTACGACCGTTCGATCCTGGCCACCTTTCCGACCATGGCCGTGGTGCTCAATATCGAACCGGACCACCTGGACTGTTATGACGGTATCGATGATCTGAAAGAAGCGTTTCTCACGTATATCAACCGCGTTCCGTTTTACGGTTCCGCCATCATATCGGCCGATGACGGCAACATCGCGGAACTCCGGCCGCGGATCACCCGGCCCTATGCCACTTTCGGCTTCTCGACCGAGGCCGACTACCGGGCGCTCGATATCCGCGCCGAATCCGGGCGCACGATCTTTTCCGTTTATCGTCGCGGTGACCTTCTCGGCGAGATCATTGTTCGCGTGCCCGGCCGCCACAACGTGGCCAATGCGCTGGCGGCCATTGCCGCCGCCACCGAACTGGAGGTTCCGTTTGAAACCATCGCCGATGCCCTCCGATCCTTCAGCGGAGTGGAACGCCGCTTTGAAGTTGTCGGCCGGGTGGATGATATCACCGTCATTGATGACTACGCGCATCACCCCTCTGAAATCAGGGCGACCCTGAGCACGGCGCGCGAGAACTACACCGGCCGCCTGGTCGCCGTCTTCCAGCCGCATCTCTACTCACGCACGCGCGATTTCCTCGAAGAGTTTGCGGAAGTCCTGGCCGCGGCCGACAAGTGCATCCTGACGGATATCTACCCGGCCAGGGAGGAACCGATCCCCGGTATCACCTCGGATCGTATCAGGCAGGCGGCGCAGGCCGCGGGCGGCGGTGATTTCACGTACGTCGGGGTTAAAGAGAATGCCGTAGACGAGATCGAACGAATTGCCCGTCCGGGCGACGTCATCCTTATCATCGGCGCCGGTTCGATAACGCATATTCGCGGCATGGTGCTCGAACGGCTGGGAGGTAAGTTCAAATGACCGTGAACCGCAGACGCATCGTGCTGGCGGTGCTGGCCGTGGCGCTCACCGCCGCAGCCGTGACCATCAACGTCACTGACGTGTGCCACCTGGAGGCGGTGACGCTCAACGGCGAGCCGGTTGAGAACTGGCAGGACGAGTACGGCCTGTCCGAGGATAGAATGATCCTGCGGCAGCCCGTGGACAAGCTCGTGACCGCCCTGCTTGACCAAGAGGGCGTATTCAAAGTCGACGTCGACTACCAGTTGATGCACGCCATCGATGTGCGCACCAACAACTTTACGCCCGCCTGTTTCGTGGTGGACGAAAAGAGCGGCCGGCTGAAGGGATTGAACGCGACGGCCCGCGTGGTTCTTCTCGGTCCCTCGGTGGCCGACTGGGAACACCCGGTGCTGACCAACGTGACGGCCGACCGCCTGTACGACTACTGCGACGACCCGCGGGTGAGGATTATTGTGCCGCAACTGATCGAGCTGCGCGGGGACAACGTGGATCTTTACCGCTTGATAAGCGAAGTCGATTTCGGTCGCACGGACTGCCTGATCGTCACCGTCGCCGGGCTGCCGTACCGGCTGAAAGTCGACGCCGCGCAGTTTGAAAGTCAGATTAATGAATATGTGACGTTCCTCGAGCAATTCGATGCGGACCTGAAGGCCGCTGACGCCCTGGACCTGCGCCTGGACAACATGATCATCAAGGAAGGTGGAGCGCAGTAGCATGGCCGGGAATCGGATGGTGGCAGCGCTCGATATCGGCACCAGCAAGGTGCTCGCACTGATCGGCGAGATGGATGACCAGGGTGGCATGTACATAATCGGTCACGGCCGGGCGCCGTCTGACGGGCTGCGACGCGGTATGGTCGTCGACATGGACAAAACGGTGAAATCAATCCGCAAGGCCATCGACGACGCCGAGCTTGTCTCGGGGACGGAAATCGATCGCGTCACCGTGGGCATAGCCGGAGAACACGTCAGGTCTATTAACAGCCATGGGGTCGTGGCCGTCAGCCGCACCGACAACGAAATCACCGCCGCCGACGTCCGGAAAGCTATCGAAGCCTCGCGCGCGGTGGCGATACCGGTGGACCGCGAGATAATCCACGTCATACCCCAGGGTTATTCGGTGGACGATCAGTCCGGCATCAAGGACCCCGTGGGCATGTCGGGGGTCCGGCTCGAGGTCGAGACGCACATCGTGACGGCGTTGGTGACCTCGGCCAGGAATATCTTTCGTGCCCTGGAGCGGTGCCGCCTGGGCGTGGACCACATGGTTCTCGAGTCTCTTGCGTTGTCCCACGTGCTGCTGGCCGAGGACGACACGGAAGCCGGGTGCCTAGTTGTCGATATCGGCGGGGACATCACCAATGCCTCGGTGTTTTACGACGGAGCCATACGCCACACCGGGGTTATCGGGCTGGGTGGCCGAAACGTCACAAACGACATTGCCATCGGCCTGCGCACGCCGGTGGGACAGGCGGAGCGGTTGAAACTCGGTCACGGCGCGGCCCTGGCTTCGTCCGTGGACCCGTCAGAGATGATCGAAGTGCCCGGGGTCGCCGGGCGCCCGGCCCGCGAAATCTCACGCCATGTCCTGGCGTCCATTATCGAACCACGCGTCGAGGAGATATTCTCGCTGGTCAGCAAGGAACTCCGGAAGCTTCACCGGCTCGACACCTTCACCGCCGGTATGCTTCTGACCGGCGGCGGTTCGCTGCTGCCGGGCACGCTGGAGCTGGCGGAACAGATTTTTGACATGCCCGTGCGGGCGGCTCAACTGCGGGGTATCGAGCATACCCCGGAGGAACTGGACAGCGCCCCGTTTGCTACCGCGCACGGGCTGCTGGTCTACGGGTTTGCCTACGAACCGGTCGGCGCCAAGACGGGGGCGCTGGGCGGGTTGTTCAGAAGGATTGAGCAATGGATAACAAAGAAATTGTAGTCAACACATAGACGTCCAAGGAGGAACTGAGGATGTCAAGCGCGAAGCATCAGTTTGATTTTGCTTCCGGCTACTCAAACCACGCAAAGATCAAGGTGGTGGGTGTCGGAGGCGGTGGCGGCAACGCCATCAACCGTATGATCGCGGCGGAATTGCAGGGTGTCGATTTCGTCGCCATCAATACGGATGCCCAGGTGCTCGACCAGAACTGCGCAGAAAAGCGGGTTCAGATCGGCGGGCAGATTACCGGCGGCCTCGGCGCCGGCGCCAACCCCGAGACCGGTCGCCGCGCCATGGAGGAAAGCCGTGAGGAGGTCAGCGAGATCATGGGCAATCCCAATCTCGTCTTCATCACTGCCGGCATGGGCGGTGGCACCGGCACCGGCGCCGCGCCGATCGTGGCCGAGATTGCCAAGGAGGCCGGAGCCCTGACGGTGGCAGTTGTGACCAAACCGTTCCGCTTCGAAGGGCGGAAACGCAAGGAACGCGCCGAGCAGGGACTGGCCGACCTGAAGGCGAAGGTGGACACGCTCATAACGATTCCCAACGAAAGACTGTTGGAAATCGTGGACAGGAAAACCACCCTCAGCGAGGCCTTTTCCACCGCCGACGAGGTGCTGCACCAGGCCACCAAGGGCATCTCCGATCTGATCACGATACCCGGGCTTATCAACTGCGATTTTGCCGACGTGCGGACCGTCATGCTCGAGATGGGCGACGCGCTCATGGGTACCGGCTGTGGCAAAGGGGAAGAAAAGGCGATCGATGCCGCGCGCGGAGCCATATCGTCACCCCTGCTGGAAAACGTGTCAATCAGCGGGGCGCGAGGGGTGCTGATCAACGTCACCGGCGGAGAGGATATGTCGCTGTTTGACGTCAACACGGCCACCTCGCTCATCTACGACGAAGCCGGTGACGACGCCAACGTCATCTTCGGCGCCGTTATTGACCCCGTCATGAGCGATCAGATGAGGGTTACGGTAATAGCCACCGGCTTTGGGCATCGCGCCGAAGCGGCAAAGAAGCAGGAGCAGAAGGTCACTTGCGCGCCGCCGGCCCGTGCCATGTCACTGTTCCCCGAGGACGTGGCGCGAAGGGTCGTGCGGTCGCCGAGTCCCAAGGAGGCATCCCCCGCAGTGGCCCAGGTACAATCCGGTTACCTCTCCGCTGAAGACAACGAGCCGGGTCCGGGTAACGGGAACGGTAACGGGAATCAAGTGCGGGCGCGCGTGCCGATCTTCTCCGAGGATGATCGAACCATTCCCGCCTACATCAGGCGACTCGATGAAAGTGAATAGCGTCGTGACAAGATAGAGAACGGGCCGTGAAAACCATAGCGCAGGAGTCGCGATAGAGAAAAGTTTGCAGTTTCGCGCTACTCTTGGTTCCTCCACAATGCCGCCGGTTAAACTACCCTGCCGGCGGCATTATTTTGTGCCGGTCATCGGTCCGTCCGCTATCGTATGGGGCGGCTGCCCCAGTATCGGCGGCATTCGCAGATCACGACCCCGTCGCCTGAGTTCAACGTGTTATGCCGCAACGGATTCCAGGACTGCGCGAACGGCACGCTCTTTGCAGAACAGCACCCTGAGAGCTAAGTTCTATTTTGAACCAGGAACGGTGACATGGGTATCACGTTACATTCCAATCTTACCAACGGGCTGAGCCTGTTGAGCCTGACGAGCAACCTGTCGGTGTTGTACAAATCTGCGGAGAGACTGGCTTCCGGATTGCGCATCAACCGGGCTTCGGATGATCCGGCCGGGCTGGTGATATCCGAACAGTTGCGCTCCCAGATTGCATCGCTGAACAGCGAGATCGACAATATTTCGTCAGTCATCAGCAAGTATCAGACGGTCTCCTCGACCGTCGGCGAGCTTCGTTCGCAGCTTACCGACCTCCGCGCGCTGGCCGTCGCCGCGGCCAACGAGGGCGGCAACAGCGAAGAGGCCCAGCAGGCGTACAATACGGCTGCCGGGGCAATCGTGAACACCTTCAACTCGACCGCTCAAAACGCCGAGTTCAACGGTTCGCGAACGCTCGACGGGTCGGAGGGGTCACTGGCCGAGGTCTCCGAGTTGACGGATATCGACCTGTCGACACCACAGGCCGCGGCATCGTCGATTCAACAGATCGATGGCGCCAGCGCCGAGCTTGACTCCGTCCAGACGGAGTTGGGCGCCACCCAGAAGAATGAGCTGGAAAGCCGCCGGGCTTCTCTGCAGGTGACTCGTGAGAACCTGGTGGCGGCGGAATCACAGGTGCGGGACGCGGATTACGGTATGGAATACGCGAGATTCGTCAGCAGTATGATCCGCACCCAGGTGGCGATGGCGATGGTGGCTCATACCGCCCTTAACGGGGCCGGGGTGGTGCGCCTGATGGGCCTGTAGTGTCGGTCTCCCCCTCATCCATTGGATGGTTATGTTGCGCATGCCGCCGGGATCGGCTCCTCCCGGCGGCTTTTCTATGCCCGGAGGCAACTCAAAAAAAAACCGCCCCTGGGGGCGGTGAGCCTAGAACCGCCGGACGCGCCCTTTGCCGGGGCGCGCGGCGCGAAGGCTTTAGTTCACGCCGAGGCTGATTTGGGCTTTTTGCGCTGGACGTTCTTGGTGACTTTGCCTGCTTTCAGGCATGACATACATACGGATACTCGCTTCGGCGTACCGTCGACCACCACCCGGACCCGCTGAAGGTTCGGTATCCAGCGGCGTTTGGTAAGGTTATGCGCGTGAGAGACGCTGTGTCCGGTCATGGGCCTCTTGCCGCAGATTTCGCATACTTTAGCCATAAAACTGTCGACTCCTAAGGTAATGTGGCCATAAAGGTACGCCCTGCGGCTCAAAAGGCAAGCATTTTCTGGAGATCCGGCCGCGCCGGGGGCAGCCGGACATATGGGCCGTGTGTTTGACTGGCGTTTCCGGCTGGCTTATACTAACTTGGATACCTGTTTTGACCGGCGCGTATAATCGGCAACTTGGCAGGATACTCTATGCTTGACCTCAGATTCATCCGGGAGCATCCGGACTTGGTAAAGACCGGAGCAGCCCACAAGAACGAGACGTGCGACATCGACCGGATTCTTGCCCTTGATGAGCACCGTCGGGACATAATACGCTCCGTCGAGCGGCTCAAGGCGGAGCGCAACCGGGCCTCGGCGGAGATAGGCAAAAAGAAGCAGGCCGGCCAGCCGGCCGACGAGGCGGTTGCGCAGATGCGCGCCGTGGGCGACCGGATAGCTGAACTGGATAAGCAGTTACACCAGATCCAGGCCGACCTTGACACCGCCTTGACGTGGGTACCTAACCTGCCGCACGAATCGGTGCCGATAGGCAGGGACGAGGCCGCCAACGTGGTCGTCCGCGAGTGGGGGCAGATACGGCAGCCGGAGTTCAAGGTCCTGCCGCACTGGGAGATCGGCGAAAAGCTGGGGATTCTTGATCTGGCCGCGGCCGCCCGGGTTTCCGGAGCAGGCTTTTACGTGCTTAAGGGATTGGGCGCCGGTCTTCAGCGCGCCCTGGTAAACTACATGCTCGACCGGCACGTCGCCGACGGTTTTACGGAAGTTCACATCCCTCACCTGGTGACGGCCGAAACGATGTTCGGCACCGGGCAGCTTCCGAAGCTGGACGACGACATGTACAAGACCGCTGATGAATCCCTCTACCTGATTCCCACCGCAGAGGTTCCGATCACCAACCTCTTCAGACAGCAGGTCATCGGCCATGAGGACCTGCCGGTATGCATGGTCGGCCATTCCCCCTGTTACCGGCGTGAGGCCGGGGCGGCAGGAAAGGATACTCGGGGCATGATTCGCGTGCACCAGTTCGACAAGGTGGAGCTGGTGAAGGTGGTTCGCCCGGAGGACTCGTACGAGGAACTGGAGTCGCTGGTCGCGCAGGCTGAGAAGGTCCTGCAGGGGCTGCAACTGCCGTATCGCGTCTGCATGCTGGCCTCGGGCGATCTGTCGTTTGCCTCGGCCAAGTGCTACGATCTGGAATTGTGGTCGGAGGGAGTTGAGCGGTACCTGGAGATCTCCTCGGTGTCCAATTTCGAGGATTTCCAGGCCCGGCGAATGGCGTGCCGCTTCCGCGACGAGACAGGGAAGCTGCACTATCCTCACACGCTGAACGGCTCCGGGGTGGCCCTGGCCCGCCTGATACCGGCTATTCTCGAGAACTACCAGAACCCTGACGGGAGTATCACCATCCCCGAGGTTCTTCGACCCTACATGCATGGAGCTGAGCGGATCACGTAATGGCGGCAAAGCGGAAGATCATAAACCGCACGTCAGACCTGTACATCGGCAAGTCGACCCTGTTCAAGACGTTTCTCCTGGTCGGGGTGGCGGCGGTCTCGGTGGTGTTCATCTGGTATACGTTCTCCGTTATTGACGTTCTGAAGCAGGATACGCGCCGCCAGGTGGACCTGTACGTCAAGCTCTGGCAGGAGGTCGCCAACTCGCCGACCTCCAGCGGGGAATTGCAGGTTATCTTCGACGAGGTCATCCTGAAAGCCAGCTTTCCGATTGTCGTCTGCGACAGTGCGCGTGTGCCGCACTCGTGGCGCAACATCCCCGGCGTTCTGCCCGGTGACACTGCCCTTGCGACTCGCCTGAAAATGGAGGAAGTGACACAAAAAATGCGGGCGGATAACGGGGAATACCCGCTGTATATAACCCCCGAGCACGTCAATTATTTCTACTACGGTGATTCCCGGGTCATCAGCCAGCTCACGCTGATGCCTTTTATCGAAATTGGTATTGTCCTGGCCTTTCTGGCCGTGGGAATAATTGGCTTCCAGAACATCAGGCGCAGCGAGGAACGGTATATCTGGGTGGGCATGGCCAAGGAGACGGCGCACCAACTCGGCACCCCCATCTCGTCGCTGCTGGGCTGGCTGGAGGTTATCGGTGTCGAGAATCGTTCCAGGATGGATTCACAGGCCCAGCAGGAGCTTATCGCGAGCACGGCGGAGAATATGCAGGTCGACGTAGAGCGACTGCAGCGGGTGGCTAACCGTTTCGGGCTGATCGGATCGATACCGGACCTGGACCCCTGCGATCTGAACGAACTGGTCCAGGAAGCAGTCTCGTACTACCGTCGGCGTGTGCCATTCAAGGGGAAAGGGATTCAGATTCGGTTTGAGCGAGGAGAATTGCCGCAGGTGCACGCCAATGCCGAACTGTTCGGCTGGGCGCTTGAAAATCTCATAAAGAACAGTCTGGAAGTTGTGGATTCCATGTCGGGCAGGATCGTGGTTGCCACCGCGGCCGGCTCCGAAGGCACGGACGTCTGCCTGGAAATAAAGGATAACGGCCCGGGGATAGCGGCACCGGCGGCCCGAAAGATCTTCAGGCCGGGATTCACCACGAAAAAACGCGGCTGGGGAATGGGCCTTACCCTTGTCAAGCGTATAATAGAAGAGTATCACGGCGGCCACATCGACTTAAAGCGATCAAAACCCGGCGAGACGGTGTTTGAAATACTACTGCCGGTCAGGAATAACGCAAAAGGATAACGATGACGACAGTGTCGGATAAGAAGCGCATTCTGTGGGTGGATGACGAGATCGACTCGCTCAAGCCTCACATTCTCTTTCTGGAAAACAAGGGCTTCGAGGTGGTACCGGCCATGTCCGGTGATGACGGCATCATGGCTGTCAGGCAGCAGTTGTTTGACCTGGTTCTGCTCGATGAGGTCATGCCGGGCAAGGACGGTCTGACAACGCTGGAGGAAATGAAGGATATCCGTCCGTACCTTCCCGTGGTCATGGTCACCAAGTCGGAGGAAGAGAGCCTGATGGAGGAGGCGATCGGCCAGAAGATTGATGACTATCTCGTCAAGCCGGTCAACCCGTCCCAGATTCTCCTGGTCATAAAGCGGCTGCTGGACGCCAGGAAAATAATCGATTCCTCGTCCATGCGCCGGTATATCACTGAGATCAACCGGTTCAACCAGCGCCTTTACGGTCACATGGCACCGGAAGACTGGCACGAGGCGGCACGTATCGGGGCCTCGTGGAATCTGCAGCTGGATGAAAGCAACGACGAGGGCCTCCAGCACACGCACACGGGAACCCAGAAAGAGTGGAACATCGAGTTCACGAAATACGTGCTCAGCAACTACAGGGACTGGCTCGATAGCGAGCAGCGGCCCCTCCTGTCACCGGACGTCACCACCCGTTTTGTCGTTCCGAGGTTGAAAAAGAACCAGCAGGTGCTCTACATCGTTGTCGACTGTCTTCGTCTGGACCAGTGGATGCTTGTCGAGCCGCTCCTGGCCGAGTTCTTCAATATCGAGCGACACTACTATTACTCCATTCTTCCCACCGCGACGCCGTTTGCCCGCAACGCGCTCTTTGCCGGACTGTTCCCGGATGATATCGCCAGAACGTACCCCGAAAACTACCGGTTACAGGACGAGGGTTCGTTGAACCGGTACGAGGAGAAGTTCCTTCTCGATAACCTCGCCCGTCACGGTGTTCGCCCGGAACGGCAGGTCCGGTATACCAAGATCTTCAGCAACAGCGAGGGGGAGGAACTGGCCAGGCGCATCTCCGATTACTTCGAGTGCTCGCTGGCCACCATCGTGTTCAACTTCCTTGACATTCTTGCGCACGGTCGTTCGAACAACGTCATTCTCAAGGAGATCGCGGGTACGGACGCTGCGTTCCGTTCTTTGATGAAAAGCTGGTTCGTACACTCGCCGTTGTTTGCAATCCTCAAGGCTTTTGCCTCGCGCGATTTTACCGTCGTCCTGACCTCGGACCACGGCTCGGTCCTGTGCAAGCGAGGCACCATGGCCCACGGGCGGCGTTCAACCTCGACCAACCTGCGCTACAAGTACGGTGACAACCTGAATTCCGACCCGAAAGAGTCGTTGATCATCAAGAAACCGGCTGAATGGCGGTTGCCGCTGTTCACTCTGGCCACCACCTACATCATCGCCAAGGAAGATTTCTACTTCGTATACCCCAACAACTACAATGAGATGGTGCGTCTGTTTCAGAACTCCTTCCAGCACGGCGGCATTTCGCTCGATGAGATGGTCGTGCCGCTGGCCGTTTTGACCCCGAGGTAGAGTTCCGGTGAGGGCTCTTCAGATCGTTTCGCATTCGGAGGAGCAGACGCTCGGCCTTGCCGCCAGGCTGGCCCCATCCTTCGGGTCCGGGGATGTCGTCGTGCTTACCGGCGAGCTCGGGGCCGGCAAAACCGCTTTTGTCAGGGGACTGGCGGCCGCCCGCGGTATCAGTGAAGACCTCGTGAGTTCGCCGTCGTTTACATTCATTAACGAGTATCCGGCCGAGGTGCCACTGTACCACTTCGACTTCTACCGTCTGTCGGACCCGTCGGAACTGCGTGAAATCGGCTGGGACGACTACCTTTCGCGAGACGGTCTGATCGTCGTCGAATGGGGAGAGCGAGCCGGTGACCACCTGCCCGACCGCTACTATCTGGTCACTTTTGCCATCCTCAGTGTCAACGAGCGGCAGATAGACCTGTCACTGGTGCAAAGATGACCGGGCGCGAGTACAGGAACATGCTGGCGATCGATACGGCCACGATGCGCCTGAAACTCGCGCTGGCCTTCGGCCCCGACCGGCTGGTGAAATCAGACAACCGCATGGAACGCACTCACGGCCAGATGATCATGAAGAAAATAGACGAGCTTTTTCTCTCGGCCGGGCTGGCGAAGAAAATGCTGGACGTAATTGTCGTCTCGCGCGGTCCCGGTTCTTTTACGGGGCTGCGGATCGGCCTGGCGGCAGCCAAGGGGATATCCGCGGCCCTGGGCATTCCCGTAATCGGCGTGGACCTGTTTGAGCTGTCGGCCTATAAACTCCGCGACGTGGCAACGCCGGTGATTCTGCTGCTGCCGCATCGTCGGGACGAATTCTTTACCGCTGTCGTCGAACACGGGGCCTGCTCCATGGAGACGGTAAAAACTGTGCCACTCGGGGACGTCGGCAAGGTTGTCTCGGCCGGGCAGGTCAGGTTGGTGGGTGTCGATCCGGCGGCGATGTCAACCGAAGCGGCCGCCGCCGCGCACGCCGAAGTGCTGGAATATGACGCGGCCGATCTGCTGCACGTCGGGCTGCGCAAGCTCGCCGCCGGCGGGCCTGACGACGTCACGCGCCTGGAACCCCTCTACCTGCAGAAGTCACAAGCGGAGATACGGTTTGAAGAACGCCGGAAACGAAAATGAACTGGCCGTTGTTCTTCGGCGCATGACCGAGGGCGACCTGGCTTCCGTGGTTCGGCTGGAGAGGCAGATTTTCCCGGATCCCTGGCCGCGTTCGGCTTTTGCCCGGCAGCCGGGCGATGAGAGTTGGGGTGCCGTTATCGCCGAATACGAGGGCCGGCTGGTCGGCTATGCCTGCTACCTGGTTGCCATCGGCGAGTGTCACCTTATCAATATCGCGGTCGATCCGGAGCACCGACGGAAATCGGTTGCTAAACAGTTGCTGTTCTGTATCTTTCAGGTCGCTGTTGACAACGCGTGCAAGCTCATACGTCTCGAGGTTCGCGTGTCCAACGAGACCGCGATCGCCTTCTACCGGAGGTATGGTTTTGAAAAGCTCTGCCAGCGGCCCGAGTATTACCAACAGCCGCAGGAGGATGCACTGGTAATGGTCAAACCCCTGGAAGCACCTACGAAGAGTGAGTGACCATGGAGTGGTTTAAAAAGGCAAAATCAGGTCTCGTAGCGCAGGAAAAGCGAGATATCCCCGAAGGACTGTGGACGAAGTGTCCCTCGTGCGGCGAGATCGTATACAGCAAGAAGATGGAGCAACTGTTCTGGGTTTGCCCCGGCTGCAACTACCACTTTCGTTACAGCAGCCGCAAATACATACAGTTGCTGCTTGACGACGGGCATCTCGAAGAGTTGGACACGAACTTGAAGTCGATTGACCCGCTGAAGTTTCGTGACTCCAAGAAGTACGTTGATCGTCTCAAGGCGGCCAATGAGAAATCCGGCGGCACTGAAGGTTTGATCACGGGGCTGGCGAAAATCGGCGGGATGGAGGTGTCGTTTGCGATCATGGACTTCACCTTTATAGGCGGCTCCATGGGGTCGGCGGTAGGCGAGAAGGTCGCCAGGACGATTGAGCGCTCGGTCGAGCGCGAGATCCCGCTGGTTATCGTCTCCTGCTCCGGCGGCGCACGCATGCAGGAAGGCATCCTCTCGCTCATGCAGATGGCCAAGACCTCCGGGCTTCTGTCCAGGTTGGCTGAGAGGAAGATTCCCTACATTTCCGTCCTGACCAACCCGACTACGGCCGGCGTTATGGCCTCGTACGCGTCGCTCGGCGACGTTGTAATTGCCGAACCTAAGGCCCTGCTCGGATTTGCCGGGCCGCGGGTGATCCAGCAGACGATCGGGCAGGATCTTCCCGAGGGTTTCCAATCCTCCGAATTCTTCCTTGAGAAGGGATTCCTCGATAAGATCGTCGACCGCAAGGACCTCCGTGAAACCGTCATCCGGCTGTTGCGCTATATGGGGAAGGGCTGATGGCACGACACAGCTATGCGGCGGCTGAACGCTTTATCCTCTCGCGGGAGTTCTTCGGCATGAAGCTGGGTCTGCAGAACATCACCGAGTTTGCCGACCTGATCGGCCGTCCCCAGGACGCCTACCCCGCCGTCCACATCTCGGGCACCAACGGTAAGGGGTCTACGGCAGCCATGCTGGCCTCGGTGATGCGGGCCAACGGGTACCGGACGGGCCTGTTCACCTCGCCGCATCTGGTTGACTTCCGCGAACGGATAACTGTCGACGGTGAGCGGATAACCAGACATGCCGTCATTTCGTTCATCGATCGGTATCGCAAAACCCTGGTAAAAAAAAACTCTCGTTCTTTGAGCTGATAACCGCTCTGGCCCTGGACTACTTCTCACGAACGCAGGTGGACGTTGCGATCGTGGAAACCGGTCTTGGCGGGAGGCTGGATGCCACCAGCGTGCTGCGGCCATGCCTGACCGTGACCACCAACGTCAGCCGTGACCACGTCGAGATTCTCGGCGCCACCTTAAGGCGCATCGCCGGGGAGAAGGCGGGTATAGTCAAGCCCGGGGTTCCTCACCTGATCGGAATCCTACCGGGCGAGGCCGAGAAAGTCATGCGTACCGTTTGCCGAAAGCTGGATGCGCCCTTTCATAGTCTGAGAACGTACGACTTCGGGGCAGACAGCGCCCGGGGCCGGGTGGATTTCAACGGGCGGTGGTTTCGTGCGGCCGGGCTGTCGGTGCCGCTGCCCGGCAAACATCAACTCTACAACTGTGCTCTTGCCCTGGCGGCGGTCGACGTGTTGTGCCGCAGCGGTTTCAAATTCACGCGTCGCGCCGTAAGGCGGGGACTTCAAGCCGTCGATTGGCCGGGCCGCTTCCAGGTGGTGAGACGTGACGGTCGGCCGACCCTGGTGCTTGACGTTTGCCACAACGCCGGCGGGGCACGAGCCTTTGTGGCAACCTTCGCGGCTCAGTTTCCCGGCCGTAAGACTTCGATCATCCTCGGCCTGGTGAAGCGAAAGGAGCACCAGTTGATCGTCAGGGCACTTTCGCGCGTGGCCGCAGACTTCTCCCTTGTCCCGCTCAGGACAAAGCGTTCGACCAATCCCCGGGAACTCCTGGCCCAACTTGACTGGACTTCAATCCCCGTCAGGGCATACGGCCGGTTGGGCACCGCCTACGGTCATCTGTTGAAATCTTCCGGGTCAGACGATATTATAACGGTGACAGGCTCTCACTATCTGGTAGGTGAACTGCTGCGGGATTATATGCGAGTATGAAGAAGAAATCGTCCAGGAAACCTGCGAAGACCGGGCCAAAGGCCGTGTCACGGGATCAGGCTAAGTTCGCTGCGGCCGTGGAGTCGGTGGCCGACCTCAAGGGGCAGTTGGAGGAGAAGGTCGGGCTGCTCAGCGCCACCAACCGGCAACTGAAGCGCAAGATATTCGACCTGTACACGATTTTCGAGATCAGCCGGAATTTCAACGCTGTCCTGGACTACCAAACGCTGCTGGACAGCTTCATTTTCACCTGTCTCGGCCAAGTTGGAGCTCTCAAGGGGACTATCTTCCTGAAGCGCGACGGCCAGTCGGACCGGTTCTATCCGGCCAAGTCCAAGGGCTCGGGAGACCTGCCGGGACCGGATCAGTACTTCTCCGCCGATTCGCAGTTGGCCAGATACCTCACCAAACTGAATCGACCGTCTCTGACCGGGGACCTGCTCAAGAGTATCTCGACCACGAGCGAGCAGGAAATTCTTCAGTCGTTTGAGTCGGGCATTGTCGTCCCCCTGATTTACCAGACGCGACTCAGCGGCATCTTTGCCATGGCCGATAAGATCTCCGGGCGGGAGTTCAACGTCGACGACATCGAATTCCTGTCCATTCTCGGAAATCAGATAGCCGTTGCCATCGAGAACGCCCGCCTGTACGAGGGGGAAAGGAACGCCATCCAGCAGCTTCGAGCCGCTCAGCAGCAACTCTTGTATTCGGAGCGTCTGGCCGCGCTGGGTGAAATGTCGGCGAAAATCGCGCACGAAGTGAACAACCCGCTCGGGATCATCAAGAACTACGTCGCCCTGCTGCAGCGTTCGGTGGGCAAAGACAGACCGGAGGGCGAGTATGCCGAAGTCGTCGGACAGGAGATCAACAGGATTGCCGACATAGTAAAGCAGCTTCTGGACTTCCATCGGCCCCGCAGCGTTACCCGGAAGCGCGTAGACGTGGCGAGCGTGATCGACGAGGTGCTGGTCCTGATGGAGCGGCAGTTGGCGTCGAGCAGAATCGAGGTGCGTCGGGATTTCGACGTGAAGGGTGCACACGTGCAGGGTTCCCCGGAGAACCTCAAGCAGGTCGTGCTGAATCTTGTGATAAACGCGCGCGACGCGATGAGTGAAGGCGGCTGCCTGACCGTGTCCGTCGGCGCTGAGCAGGGCGAGGTCATCATCGGCATTGCGGACACGGGGCCGGGCATATCTCCTGAACTTATCCCGCGGATTTTCGAGCCGTTTTTCACCACCAAAGAGCCGGGCCGCGGAACGGGGCTGGGACTTTCCGTCTGTTACGGCATCATACGCAATCACAACGGGTCGATAACGTTCAAGAACCTCGAGTCCGGCGGTTGTTTTGAAATCCGGCTGCCGGCTGGCCCGGAGAAGGAGTGACATGGCGGCGCCTGCCGAAAAGATTGTCGTTATCGACGACGAGAAGCGGATGTGTGATTCCCTCGAAGCCCTGCTTCAGGGGAACGGTTACGAGGTGACCAGTTTCCAGAATTCCGCCGACGCCATTGAGGCGATCCGGCGCAAGAGGGTGGATCTCGTCATAACCGACATCAAGATGCCGCTAATGGACGGCCTGGAAATCCTCCGCGAGGTCAAGAAGATCGATGATGGGATTCCGGTCATCCTGATGACGGGGTACGCCTCGCTGGATACGGCCCTGGAGGCAATCGCCAAAGGGGCGTACGATTACCTGCTCAAGCCGGTGGAGTTCAATCTACTGGAGCTTGCCGTCAAGAGGGCGCTGGAGAAGCGGCGGGTCGAGCTGGCGCAGTTGCGCCTGATGGAAGAATTAAAGCTCTCCAACATGATCCTCCAGCGGCGCGTCGGTGAACTCAACGCCCTGTACGAGGCGGGCAAGTCGATCGGCTCGTCGGCTAACCTCTCTGAACTGCTTCGCCAGATCGTGGTGCTGGCCTCGACCGTCACCGAGGCCAGGATCGGCTCGATCATGCTGCTTGACGAAGCCCGGGAGCATCTGACAATCGAGGCGGCCATCGGCCTGGATGAGGAGATCGTACAGAACACGCAGCTCCCGATCGGCGCCTCCATCGCCGGCTACGTTGCCAGGAGCGGCGAAGCGTTGATAGTTAAAGACGTTGAGCACGACGAACGCTTTCAACGGATCAACAACGAGCGGTACGGAGCGGCCTCACTGCTGTGCACGCCCCTGAAAATCAAGAATACCGTCCTGGGCGTCATCAACATGGCCCACAAGGAGGATGGCGGATCCTTCACCGAGGACGACCTGCGCCTGCTGACCACCTTCGCCTCTCAGGCGGCCGTGGCCGTGGACGACGCCTACCAGTTTGAGAAAAGCCGCCGCCGGTTGACCGAGTTCGAGATTCTGCACGAGATTCAGACCGAGCTGCATACTCTGGCCTCGCTGGCCAGCTTTAGGCGGATTCTCGTCAGAAAGTTGCGGCTGGTTTTCCCCATTGACTACGCCATCTGGTTCAACGTCGACCGCTCGGCCAGGCGGCTGGTACCCGACGGTGCCGTCGGACGGAGCGACATCCCGCTGACGGAAAGCGGCCGCATAGACCTGTCGAAAGTCGACCGGGCCGAGGTTTCTCTTCATGACATCGACCTCCATGAGCTGGATCCGCGCGATACGCCCGCCCTCACGCTCTTTCTGAGCGAGAAGCTTCGCTCCAACGAGCATTACACCAGCCCCCGTGGGGCCTTCATGGCGGTCCCCATCGTTCGCAGCGGCGAACTGGCCCACGTGTTCTGTCTCGGCGCCGACAGCGACCGGGCTTACGGCGAAGATGACGTCTCACTGGCCCGGCTGGTTATCAACCAGGCGGCCGTATTGTTCGAGAAGGAACGGGCGCTCCTGAACGCAACGCGACTGCTCACCATGGGCAACATGATCTCGGAAATCTCGCATGACCTGCGAAAACCGCTGACCTCCATCCGGGGGGCCCTGCAAATTCTTCGCGAACGCTGGCCGAGTATCGCCGAGAAGTCTGATTTGTTCGAAACCGCCGAAGAGGAAGTTCACCGGATGAATGACATGGTGCGCGAACTCGTCGACTTCTCGAACCCCAATAAGTACGAGACGACCAAGCTGGATCTCCGCCAGGTGGTCCTTCGGGCCTCGGAGCTCGTCGGGCCGGATCTTCGCAAATACCACATCCGGTTCGAGTGCGAATTCGACGAGGCCGACTGGGAGGTAATCGTCAACAAGAACCAGATCCTCGAAGTGTTCCTGAATCTCTTCATGAACGCCATCGATGCCATGCCCGACAGCGGCACCCTCAGCGTCAGGGGTCTCGTGGAACAGCCCGAATACAAGAAGGGAAAGTACCTGGCCGTCAAGGTCATCGATACGGGCAAGGGGATGAGCAAGAAGGAACAGGCCCGCATGTTCGAGCGCTACTATACGACCAAGGAAACCGGGACCGGCCTCGGCCTGGTGGTGGTAAACCGCATTGTCGCGGCCCACAACGGGACCCTCAGCGTACAGTCGAGCCTGGGCAAGGGCACCACCTTTTCCGTGTACTTCCCCCTGGTCTCCTAGAACCCCTGCAGAATTTTGCCGAAAATCCGCAAAATAACTGAAGAACCAGCTTGATTTCTAAGGCTCTCTGCCGATACTTAGACAAGCCGGACCCCAGAAGATGGCAAAAGAAAAGACTAAAATCCTTGTTATCGACGATGACCCGAAGGTCTCCTGGATTCTCTCCGAGGGGCTCGACTCCAGTTTCAATTTTGTCTCGGCGCGTGACGGCGTCGAGGGCATTCAAATGATCTCCACGGAAAAGCCGATCCTGGTTCTTCTGGATATCAAGATGCCCGGAATGACCGGGCTGGAAGTCCTCGAGAAACTCAACAAGCTCGAGAACCGCCCGGAAGTGATAATGATTTCCGGCCACGGGGACACCAAGTACGTGGTAGAGTCGATGAAGCTGGGGGCGGCAGAGTTCATTGACAAGCCGTTCGACGTCCGTGAGGTGGAGATACACATCAACGGCGTGCTTGAACGGATGCGCCTGAAGAAAGAGGTTACTGACCTGAAGAAGGAACTTCAGGTCCGCGAGCATTACGGCAGTTTCGTCGGTGATTCCCAGGCCATGGCGCGCGTCAAGGGGATCATCGAACAGGTGGCAGACTCGGAGCTTACGGTGCTCATTCGTGGAGAATCGGGAACGGGCAAGGAGATCGCCGCCCGTTCACTTCACGCTCTTTCCAGCCGGAAGGTTCAGCCGTTTGTGAAGGTAAACTGCGCCGCCATCCCTCGGGACCTGCTGGAGGCCGAGTTGTTCGGGTACGAGAAGGGGGCGTTTACAGGCGCGCACAAGAACAAGCAGGGCCGTTTCGAGTTGGCCAACAAGGGTACAATTTTCCTTGACGAAATCGGCGACATGCCCATGGAGTTGCAGTCCAAGCTCCTTCAGGTGCTCGAACAACAGGAGTTCGTGCGCGTCGGCGGCATCCAAAACATCCACGTCGACGTGCGCATCATCTGTGCCACCAACAAGAATCTCGAGCAGGCCATAAAAGTGCAGGCTTTTCGCGATGACCTGTTCTACCGGCTCAACGAGATTACGCTCTTCCTGCCCGGCTTGCGAGAACGCCCCGAGGATATACCGCTTCTGGTCGAACATTTCCTCGACATGTACAACGACCAGTATACGCGGCAGCAGCCCCCCGTATCGCCCGAGACCATGGGCAGGCTGACCGAGTTCAGTTGGCCGGGCAACATCCGGCAACTGGAGAACATGATCAAGCAGGTGGTGGTCAGGGGAGATGAGAGTATTATTGCCGAGTTGATAGTATTAGCCGGCGAGAATTTGCCGGAATCGGTCTTCGGGTCCTCTTCGCCGCCGGCCGATCCGGCATTGACCACGGAACCGGCGCAGCAGGACTATTCGCTGAAGCACCGCGTCAGCAGGACAATTGCTGCCGAGGAAAAGCGGATGATCAGCGAAGTCCTGGGCAAGACCAACTGGAATCGGCGTAAGGCCGCCGATCTGCTGCAGATCAGCTACCGCTCCCTTCTGTACAAAATCAAAGACTACCAGCTTAACGCTGCCAAGTAAGCAACGCTCACCTGATCCGACCTGTTGGAAGTCTGTGCATTTTTTGAGCAGTCGGTTGCACAGTTGTGACTTGGTTTGCGCTTCACGAGCCGGTCTTCCGGCGCCAATCGGACCACAACCTCACCTCTATGCCCCGGTCTTTTCAGGAGTAACGCCGCCTTAGTGCCTGCTGCATAGAAAGCTGACAGGTCCTCATACCCGCCACAACTATCGGAATGATAGTTGCTTACCAGTAAGGTGCTGTATGCAATATGCGGATTTGAGAGTTGAGAGGCACACCCATATGATGGTCAGCCAGAGAGAGCCGCTCGGTCAGTTGTCTGAGTCATTTGTTGCGCGCGCCGGCATCGAGTTGAAACGGGCTGAGCGGTATCGAGTATTTGTGGCCCTGTCCGTTTTGGACATGGAGTTCACCAAGGAGTTCTTCACCGAAGTTGAGTATGCCCCGGTGATGGATGGCATTCTCGGCGTCGCGCGTAACTCCGTCCGAGCGTGTGACTACGTATCGCTCGTCGGGCCGCATCATGTCTGCCTGCTCTTTCCCGAGACGTCGCGCCAGGGAGCCGAGGTCGCCCTTCGGCGGATCGGTGATTCCATCCGCGAAGAGCTGGCCCGCCGGACGGACAAGACAATCGATCAGGTGATTCCCGTGGAATTGTCATCGTATCCGGACGCGGCGGGGGCCAGGACGGTCGAGGATTTTCTGGAGGAGTTGCAGCACCGCGCCAGAAACTGAAAAGCCTTGGGCCTGCTAAGACCCATTCCCACAAGAAGGTCGTCCACCCCTCTGGATGGCCTTCTTCTTTTTTCCCCGATGAGGCGGGCCGGTCTGAGTTTGCCCGGGCTGAGCAGGACCCGGCAGAAAGGGCCACGGAGAAACATATCCGCGGCCCTAAATAACATCTTGTTTCGGCTGTTGTCCGGCTTGCCTACCAGCCCATGATCTGTTCGAGGTTTTTGTTCAGCCGTTCGATACGTTCCTGGTAGTCTTCCTTTTTCGCCCTTTCCCGCTCGACGACCTCTTTCGGGGCGTTGTCGAGGAAGTCAGCGTTGGCCAGCTTCTTTGAGATTTTCTCGAGCTGTGCCTTGAGACTGTCCAGGTTCTTCTGCAACCGCGCCTTTTCCACCTCGATGTCGATCAGGCCCTCCAATGGAACGAATATTTCCGCGCCTGAAATGACGGCCGAGGCGGACAGCGGCGGTTTTTTCACGTCCACGCTACAGTGCAGGTCCTTCACCCGGGCCAGTGACCGGAAGTACTCGATATGGTTCTGGAGCAGCCGGCCGAAAGACTCGTGGCTGACGCGGATATACAGGTCGGACTTCCTGCCCGGGGGGACGTTCAATTCAGCCCGCACGGACCTTACGGCCGTCACGACTTCCTGGATCTGTTTGAGGCTGTCCTCGAGCGAGTTATCTACGTGCTCACCTTTGGTGGTCGGCCAGGGGCCGAAGCAGATCGTTGCGCTCCGGCCCGTCTCAGCGTCGCCTGAAAGTTGCCGGGCGATCTCTTCGGTCACGAACGGCGTGAACGGGTGCATCAACCGGAGAATGCGGTGCAGGACGTACGTCGCCACGTTCAGCGAGTTTTCCCGGATCGGCGTTCCCGGCCGGTCAGGTTTGATCAGCTCGATGTACCACGAGCAGTAATCATCCCAGGCGAAATTGTAAAGCGTCTTGGCAGCCGTCGAGAGCCGGTATTCGGCGAAGGCCTTGTCCACCGCCTGGATAGTGCCCTCCAGCCTTGACAGTATCCACCGATCGAATATGACGAGATCCGTATCATCGAGCTCCTCCAGCACCGGCTTGCGCCCCTGAAGATGCATCATCACGAAACGGGACACCTGGTAGAGCTTGTTGACGAAGTTCCGGCCAGTCTCAAAGGTGTTCTTGGTAATCCACGGATCCTGGCCGTCGGGTGTCGCCAGGACCAGTGAAATACGCAGGGCGTCGGCGCCGTACTTGTCGATGATCTCGAGCGGATCGATCCCGTTGCCGAGGGATTTGGACATTTTCACGCCGTTGGCGTCCCGCACCGTGCCGTGAATGTATACGTCGTTAAACGGCGTTTCGCCCATGAACTCGTACCCCGCCATGATCATGCGCGCAACCCACAGGAAGATAATCTCCGAGGCCGTCACCAGGGCTTTGGTAGGGTAGAACTTCTCAAGCTCGGGTGTCCTGTCGGGCCAGCCGAACGTCGAGAACGGCCAGAGCCAGGATGAAAACCAGGTATCCAGAACGTCTTCGTCCTGGACCAGCGAGGCCGGGTCGTACCCCGGGCACTGCTCGGCGGCGGGGCGGGCAACGGAAACGAACATGGTACCGTCCTCGGCATACCAGACCGGGATGCGGTGCCCCCACCAGAGCTGCCGTGATATGCACCAGTCCCGGATATTCTCCATCCAGTGCAGGTAGGTCTTGGACCAGTAATCCGGGTAGAAGCGCAACTTGCCGGACTTGAGCGCCTCGATGGCCGGCTTGGCCATTTCACTCATCCTGACAAACCACTGCTCGGAGAGGTACGGCTCGATGACCGTATGGCAGCGGTAACATGTCCCGGCCGAGAGTTCGTATTCCTCGGTCTTCTCCAGCAAGCCTTTCTTTTGAAGATCCGCGACCAACTGCCTGCGCGCCTCGTAACGGTCCAGGCCCTTGTACTTGCCGGCGTTTTCGTTCAGCGTCCCGTCGGTGTTGAGGATGTTTACTTCCTGGAGGTCATGCCGCTTCCCGATCTCGAAGTCGTTGGGGTCATGAGCCGGCGTAACCTTAACCACGCCGGTGCCGAACTCGGGGTCGACAAAGCTGTCGGCCACTATGGGGATCTCTCGTTCCAGGATGGGCAGAATAACGGTCTTGCCCATGTTCTTCTTGTACCGGCTGTCCTTGGGGTTTATGGCCAGGGCCGTATCTCCAAGCATCGTTTCCGGACGGGTGGTGGCGACCGTCAGGTAGTCGTCCGAGCCCTTGATCTTATACTTGATATACCAGAGATTCCCGTCGAAAGTCTTGTGCTCGACTTCGTCGTCAGAGAGCGACGTTTTGCACGAGGGACACCAGTTGACGATCCGGTGGCCGCGGTAGATCCACCCCTTATTATGCAGGTGGATGAAGACCTCGGCCACGGCTCGCGACAAACCGTCGTCGAGCGTAAAGCGAGTGCGGTCCCAGTCGCAGGAGCAACCGATTTTGCGCAACTGGCCGAGGATGATGTCCTTGTTTCGATAGGCCCAGTCCCTGGTCCGTTCCAGGAATTTCTCACGGCCGATCTCGCGCCGCGTTGTCCCCTCTTTGATAAGCTGCTTTTCGACGATCACCTGGGTGGCGATCCCGGCGTGGTCAGACCCCGGCAGCCACTCGGTTTCGTACCCCTGCATGCGGTGCCGGCGGATGAGAATATCCTGCACGGTGTTGTTCAGGGCATGGCCGAGGTGCAGGACGTCCGTGACGTTCGGTGGCGGGATGACGATGCTGTAGACTTCCTTGCCGGAGCCGGGATCAGCGTGGAAGTAGCCGTCCTCAACCCACTCGTGGTAGAGCCTGTCCTCGACCTCGGCCGGATTGTATGCCGCCGATTTCTTAGCCGTTTTGCCGTTATTCTTGCCCATGCCGCTCTATTTCCATATATTGGCCGACCGGAACAATCCGCCTGGCCGGCAAAGCTTTCCATAATAGGCCTTTCCCCGTGATTTTGTCAAGGCCTGAAACTTTCGGGGAGGCTTGCTGGTTATTCGGCTGAACACAAGGTTGTATCGGCAAAAATGTCAGATTTGAAAGCGCAAGTGCTGGACAAAAGCCTGCCGCCGTTCAAGCGGCTCACGCTTCTGATGGAAATGCTGCGCTCGCCGCAGGGGTGTAACTGGGATCGAAAACAGACCCACGAGACTCTTCTGCCGTACCTGATCGAAGAGACGTACGAGGTAGTCGATTCCATTGCGTATCAACGATATGCGGAACTGAAGGAGGAACTCGGCGATCTCCTCTGCCAGGTGGTTTTTCATGCCCAACTCGCCCGCGAGCGCGGTGAGTTTGACATTGATGATGCCGTTACTCACCTCGTGGACAAACTGATTCGCCGGCATCCGCACGTTTTCGGTCGGCCGCGCGATCTCAGCCCACAGGAGGTACGCGACCAGTGGGAAAAGATCAAGGTCAACTCCGGGGAGAAGCCATCAGTGCTGTCAGGATTGCCGAGGTCGATGCCCGCCCTGACGATGGCCTTTCGCATGGGTGAGAAAGCGGGTGGATTCGGCTTCGACTGGTCTGATCCGACTGAGGTGATGGAGAAGGTAGAGGAAGAACTCAAGGAGCTCAGGCAGGAAATTTTTTCCCCATCACGTGAGGGTGGCGACCGCATCGAGAGTGAGGTCGGAGACCTGTTATTTGCGACGGCTTCACTTGCCCGCAAGCTGAGCGTCGATCCGGAACTGGCCCTGAAACGAGCATTGGACAAATTCCGCCGCCGGTTTGAACGTATGGAGGGGGAGATCGCGAGTCGGGGCGGGACGTTTGATGAGTACACGCTGGAACAGCTGGAGCAGTTGTGGCAGGAGTTGAAGCGGACCGAGTGACGCAGCCGGTGGCAATAATGGGCCATATATTGTTATAAAGTCCGCTTTTGGTCGGTCGCAACCGAGGGCGCGGATCTCAAAAATGGCGCATTTTTTAGTTGTTTTGACACATGGCGGCCTTTTTATTCCGGCGGAAAATACGTAGGTGCCAAAGGGCGTGACCTGTTCTGTTGATACATTATCAGGATACTCGTTGTTCACGGATGAAGATATGCCGGAGGCGCGCTGACGTTACGCGCCAAGGAGGGATGCCTATGGTATGATGTGTCGTAGTAAACGCAAATGTGCAAGACACCATGCAGTCAGACGCCCCTGGAAGTGATAGGCCGGTGGTGCTGTTCGGCTGCTTCGTAACACGAAAACCAAAGCTTCACAGTAAATAGAGGATCAGGTATGAAGAGAGTACTAACTGTCGGATTCGTTTTGTTGCTCGTAATGAGCGCCAGTTCATTCGCGACCCAGACTCGTGTGCTGACGATGGGTCAGAATGGAACCATCCTGGTGGACGACGCCAACGTGATGGAGTTCTACGGACGGACGTTCAACTACCCGGATATCGCCGTGGCTGACTTTGTCCCTGGTGAACCCAGTGGTGATATGCTGGACTTCGGGATCAACTGGAAGTTTGGCGAAGACAAGCCGTGGGTGCTGGGCACGTATTTCTCCACCGAGGCGGCGGCGAATCCCATGGACTACTACGGCAACAATCTGGTGACCTGGGACATGGGCACCCCGCCGGGGTTACCATATAACAGGCGCCTCGATCTGTTATACGGCCGGCTGCTCGGCACGGTCAATTTCGGTTTCTACCTCGGTTACATTAACAGCTCACGCAGTTCCGACGTGACTGACGACAAGTCCGAGGAGAAGTTCAACCAGTACAAGGTGGGTCTCGGTCTCACCTCGGATAAGGGTGATTGGGATCTGGCCGTGGCCGCATACTTCGGCTCGTTCAGTGATAAGGACGCGGCCGGCGACGACGTGACCGAAGCCGACGGATACACGGATTTCTATGCGCGCGGCCGGTTCTTCTACCAGTATAATCCCACCCTCACGTTTGTGCCGCACGGCGAGGTCACGATGGGCAGCCGGGGACGGGTATACCCGGAACTGGCGGCTCCGCCGGCGATCGATCCGGCCCTTGACTCCACCGCGCTGAAGAGTTCGCATACGATGTTCGAGCTCGGTGTCGGCATGCATTACACCCCGGCCAGCAACGTCCTGGCCGTTCTGGACTTCGGCTTCCAGCTCGACTCCAAGAAGAACGAGAAGACCGATAATCACGAAGCTGCCGATCCGAAAACATCCGAAGTCAAGCAGAATGAACTTGTTCTGCCGTTCTGGAAGATCGGTTTGGAAGCGGACGTGTTTTCATGGATGGACGTGCGGTTCGGCGCCATCTCCAACTGGACCAGCTTCAAGCAGGAGGAAGGTGCAAAGCGCAGTTACGCCAGCAACGACACCTACCTCGGGTTCGGTTTCCACTGGGGCCGGCTCCACGTCGACACGTATACCGATCCGGAACTTGTGATTGACGGGTTCAACTTCATTTCGGGCAGCAACTACGATTCCACCACCAGGAATATGAATTTCATGGTGAGCGCGCTGTACGAGATGTTCTGATCATCCGGATTTGCAACACGGATACGAAAAGCCCGACCCCGTTGGCGGTCGGGCTTTTTCTTTGTCACGTCCGGAGTGTGCCGGAGTCTACTTTTGCGCGATCATTTCCTGTACGAACTGAGGCAGGGCAAAGGCGGCGCGATGCGTTTCCAGGTTGTAGTAACGCGTCGTCAGTTTCAGTCGATCCCAGCGCTCGCCGTCCAGGTCAGCCAGCGGGTCCGGTCCCTTGCTGCAGAACATGAACGCCCAGTAACCCGACGGGTATATGGGCATGAAGCAGGTATACAACCGTACGACCGGGAAGATGTCGGCGAGATTGGCGTGCATGGCGGCGATCGTGCCCCGGTCGAAATAGGGTGACTCGGCCTGGGCCACGAGAATCCCGCCGTCGTTCAGGCGGTCGAAGGCCGCCTGGTGGAAGGGTTTCTGGAACAGCTCGGCGGCCGGCCCGACCGGGTCGGAAAGGTCAAGAACGATGACGTCGTACCTGTCGGTGCCGCGATAGATGAATTCCTTGCCGTCCCGGAAAACCAGTTCGGCCCGCGGATCCTCGAGCCCGGCGGTCAGCCGCGGGAAGTGCTTCCGGGACGTCTCGACCACCTGCTCGTCAAGCTCACACATGGTGCACCGCTCGACTTCGGGATGCTTCATCACCTCGGTCAGCGCGCCGCAGTCTCCGCCGCCGACGATCAGCACTTGTCTGGGATCCGGATGGGTGAACAGCGGCACGTGGACGATCATCTCGTTATAGGCGTTCCAGTCGTTCTCGGCTACCATGAGAGATCCATACAGGACCAGGAGTTTGCCGAAGAACCGGTTTTCGATTACGTCGATCCGCTGGAATGGGGACTCCGACGATTCAAGAATGCGGTCGACCTTCAGGGTCAGCCCGCAGCAGCCGTCGTGCAGCTCCGAGTACCACACGTTCCAGAGGTCGTCCATTTCCTGGACGGCCACGCGCTTGCCCTCGCTGTTCTTGTTCTCCGCCATATCTGCCTCAGTCAATGACCTTGTACTCCGGTCTGGCCAGCGAGTTGAAGGTGGAGCCGGAAACCGCGCAGTACGCCCCCGTCAGCGGAAAGACCAGCATATCACCGACCTGCTGTTCGGGGATCATGAGCCCGTCATACATGACGTCGAACGAATCGCAGGTCGGGCCGGCCAGAACCGACAGCAACTCCCGCCTTTCACCGCGGCTGATCACGGGATACTGACACTGATCGTAGACTATTCCGCTGAACGTCGAGTACAGGCCGTCGTCCAGATAGTACCACGTTTTCCCGTCCCGAGATGATTTGCCGATGATGGTGGAAAGCAGCGTCACCGGGCTGGCTGAAATGTACCGTCCGGGTTCGCAGATAACCCTGATGCCCGGACGGATCTCCTTTTGGAGCGCCTCCGCGATAGGCGCACAGAATTCGTCGATAGCCGGCACCGGCTCCACGTATTCGACCGGGAAGCCGCCGCCGATGTCGAAAACGGTGGTGTCGAAACCCGCCAGGTCCAGCCGGTGAATCAGCAAGTGCGCGGCGTGGATGGCTTTTACGTAGTTCTCCGGGTAGATGCACTGCGAGCCGATGTGAAAACAGAGTCCGTCGTATTCGTGGCCGGCTGCCCGTATTTTCTCGGCAAGAGGCAGGACCTCGTCGACCGTGCAGCCGAATTTGTACTGCAGGTTGACAACGGCGGTCGTATTGGTGTTTATCCGAAAGCGTATGAGGATCCTGAGCTTCTCGTTTGTGTAGCGCCGGAGCTTCTCGGTCTCGTCGACATTATCCACCACGAAGACCCTGACCCCCTTGGCCACGGCCTGGTCAAACTCCCGGAGCGACTTGATCGGGTGCGAATGAATCAGACGCGCCGGGTCGATACCGGTGGCCAGGACGGCGTCAATCTCCCGCACCGAGCACACGTCGAAACTGCCGCCGCACCGTTGCACCTGCCTGAGGATGGCCGGGTGGTCGTTGGACTTGACGGCGTAGTGGAGGTCGGCTCGCGGAAGCGCCGCCTGGAGAGCCCGGCAGTTGCGACGGACCCCCGAACGGGATAGCAGCAGGGCCGGCGTGGCGGCACTCGTTGAGGCGAACAGGTCCCGGATCAGTTCGGTGTCCAGATGACGCGAGACGGGAGCCCCCGTCATACTGCTGACATTGACGGCATGAGTCACAGTGACCTCCTCGTTAGAGAGGTGAAGAGGTGATGCCTACCGCCGGTGATACCGGCTTGTGGTCGATGATCTCGTCAGTTTCGGACGGGATGCCGCGCTTCAGTTCGCTAACGGCCGGGTGCTTGCTGCCGAGCATTTCGCGTATGTATTCGTGGGCCTTGTAGGGATCTACGCTGTCACCACAGGTGAAGAAATCAACCGCGGCATATCCATACTCCGGCCACGTGTGTACGGAGATGTGCGATTCGGCAATCACCACAACCCCGGAAACACCCTGAGGGGAATACCGATGAAAGACTGAGCCGACGGCAGTGGCGCCGGATTGTCGGACAGCCTCGTTCATGTATTCTTCAATGAGGTGCTCATCGTCCAGCACGGCCCTGTCGCACTCAGAGTATTCGACAATGAGATGGCGTCCGAGCGTCTTCATTTTGATCCCTCCTTCATGGTTTCAGGGTTGATGGTTTACATCTGGGGTGGGGCCACCACCCACAGCAGTCTGGCCGCGGTCTTTCCTTCGTTGCTCAACTGCTGGGTTTTATCCGCTTCAAAGTAAAAGCAGTGTCCTCTGGCTACTTTGTACGACTTGCCGTCAAGCCGGAGCGTGACCGTCCCCTGAAGTACGTATCCGAACTGCTCGCCGGGGTGCGGTTCCTGTTCGTCGAGCTGCTCTCCGGGTTTCAGCTCGAGCATGATGGGGTCCATCAGGTAATTGGTCGAACCCGGGATAAGGAGATCGAACCTGCTGACTCCTCTGCTCTCAAGCTCCACGCGCTCGGACGGAGAAAAGACCACTTTGGTCACGGCGTCGCTGAAGAACTCCGGCAACGTCACGCCGAGCGCTTCGAGCAGGCCGGCCAGCGAATCGATCTGTATCGACGTCTGGTCGTTCTCCAATTGCGAGATAAACCCTTTGGTGAGCCCCGCCCGGTCAGCCAACTCCGCCTGGGTCAGGTCCGAAGCCAACCGTAAGGCTCGTATTTTCTCGCCAATATGAAGATCCAGCGTGCCCGCCTTTCACAACCGAGTTTAATAAAGACTAACTGTTTGTTTAATAAGTGGGGCACAGTATAATCCCGTGCCGAAAAATGTCAAGCCATTTTTACCCGAATCTGACCATTTCTTTCGTGACGCGCACCGGCAGCGGCACATCAGGCTCGCGCCTGAATCGGGAGGGAAGCCCGGGGCGACGGCGACCGGTCGAGCCTCCGGTGCAAAACGGCCCTTTTGCCGCCGGGGACAGCCTGCGCCCGGCACCGGCGAACCGCCGGCTACATTCCGCTTTTTCAGGGGGGAGGCTTGCGCAACAGGCAGATTCGACTAAATTGGTGCGCATATCATGCGGTCCAGTCGAAAGGAGGCGTCGGCATAGAAAAGTACAATATCGTCATAATTGGCGGTGGCCCGGGAGGTTATACGGCCGGGATACGTGCGGCGATCAAGGGCGCAAAGGTGGCGGTGGTGGAATCGCGCGATCTCGGGGGCGTGTGTCTGAACCGCGGCTGCATCCCGTCCAAAGCGCTGATTGCCTCGGCGGCCCAGTATCAGCGTATGAAACACGCCGACAGCTTCGGAATCAGGCTGAGCTCACCGCCGGTGTACGACTGGCTCGCTATGCGGGCCCGCAAGGACAAGATTGTCAGCGGGCTGGTGGGCGGTATCGGCCAGCTTTTCAAATCGCACGCCGTGACGCATTACCACGGGTTTGGCACGATCAAAAATCCCCGGCACGTCACCGTTGTGGACGAGAACGACCGGGAGATCACCCTCGAGACTGACAATATCATCGTCGCCACCGGCTCCCGCGCGATCAGTATTCCCGCTTTCCCGGTCGACGGCCGGAGTATACTGACCTCGGATCATCTGCTGGAGTTGGACCATCTGCCAAAGTCGATGCTGATTATCGGTGCCGGGGTGATCGGCTGCGAGTGGGCCTTTATGCTGTCCCTGCTCGATGTCGAGGTCCACATGGTCGAGATGCTCGAGCGCGCCCTGCCGATGGAGGATAAGGGCAGTTCGAAGTTGATAGAACGTGAACTCAAAAAGCGGAAAGTGTCGCTTCACGTTAATACCAGAGTGGAGTCGGTCGTGCCGGGTGAAGGCGGTGTCCAGGCGCGGCTGTCCGATGGTCAGACGATCGACGCCAACCAGGTGCTGGTGGCGGTCGGTCGGGCCTTCAACACCGAGGAGATAGGTCTCGATGACGTGGGCGTTGAACTCAACGAGAACGGGTCCATCAAAACCGGGGGCGATATGCGGACCAGCGTCGAGAATATCTATGCCGTGGGTGACGTTCGGGGCGAAATCCTGCTGGCCTATACGGCCGTGCACGACGGTGCCGTGGCCGTGGACAACTGCCTTGGGGAAAAGGCCGAAAAGGACTACAGCGGTGTGCCCTCGGTGATCTTCACCCACCCGGAAGTCGCGTCGGTCGGGCTTCAGGAGGACCAGGCCGCTGCCCGGTACGACATTGCTGTCGGCAAATTCCCCCTCAGGGCGCTGGGCAAAGCGCACGCCGAAAACGAAATCGCCGGCGAGGTCAAGGTAATCGGTGACAGGAAGACCGACCGACTGCTCGGCGTCCACATTGTGGGCATCCATGCCACCGAAATAATCCATGTCGCCGCTCTGGCCATAAATCGCGGTTTGACGGTGACGCAACTGGGCAGGCTGATATTCGGCCACCCGGTAGTCTCGGAGGCGATTATGGAGGCGGCCCATGATCTTCACGGGACATCGGTACATCTGGCTCGAAAAAAGTCCTAGGCGCAGTTTTTGACGGCTCTGCGTCCAGGCGCCCCGTTTCAGCCCAAAAGGCCCTTCGCACTTTCTGCGCGGGGCATTTCATTGTTAGACAAAGCATTGCGTCACTGTATCGTAAGCGGACAGGCCGACGCTGGCGCACAAACTGCGTTACTGGACGGTAGTGCCCACCGGATGAATACAGGCTGGCGCACTTATCGTATCAGGCTGCAACCAGATACAGGAAACAACCCCGAAGAGTGGGAGATCGGCACAAATGTTGTTCTTACATACGCACGTAGTTAGTTACTCTTATATACGCAGTATGGCGGTGAAGGGTACGTAAGAGGTGGGGACAAAGGAGTTCCTAGTGAGGGGGAGCTCCTTTTTCTTAGGCGGTTACGCATAGCCGCCTTTTTTTATTTCACGTGCTCTGCTGCACGCTGACTGAGGCCGTGTGCGGCCCCACAAGCCTCTTCCGATGACTCTCCAGCTTTGATCCTGCCGCACGGAGTTGATTCCCGGTGGTGACGGCTCGATACCGCCGTCGCCTGCCTGTGTCGACGACCGCCGCCGAGTCCTGCCCCTTCGACGGCGACTGCCACCTCTACCGAGCCCTGCCGCACACGATCAGGTCTGGTGCCGGCGCATTGCTAATCGGTGCCCTGCCGCGCGATATCCGGTTTGGTCCGGGAATGCCATCCGTCAATACTCGGTCTCGAGCCGACGCTCCGCCGGATAATATTCGGCTTCACGCTGGAACACGGGCGGTCGGCACTCGGTCTCGAGCCGACGCTCCGCCGGACAATAACGGGTTTGGTCCGCTGACACAGTCCGTCGGTATTTGATCCCGCCCGGGAATGCTGCCTGCGGATGTCCGATCTCGAGCTGATACGCTGCCTGTCGCGATGCAGCCTGGTGTCGGCACGCTGCCGGTCGAGATTCAGGCTGGTCCTGAGATGTTGGCTGGTCGGTAAACCTGTTGGCGTGCTCGGCCGATCTTACATGCATGGTGTGCGGAACCTCTTGACTTGCCGGAGGTTTTTATTAGATTCAATCTCCTGCAGGCTGTAGAGTATGGCGGTGTAGCTCAGCTGGTTAGAGCAGCGGAATCATAATCCGCGTGTCCGGGGTTCGAGTCCCTGCACCGCTATATTTTTTTAACTTCCCTATTGACAATACATTACAAAGCCACTATTTTACTCAAAAAGGCGTTGTGACGATTTTGTGACGCCGTTTTTGGGGAGGATAATGGATGGGCACAGTCTACAAAAGAAACGAAGTCTATTACATCAACATCGTCTCCGACGGAAAACGGGTCCGCAGGCGGGTCGGCAGATCCAAGAAGATTGCGGAATTGGCTCTCAAAGATCTCGAGGTCAAGATCGTACGCAAGGAATTCAACCTGGATGTGCCCGACGGTCGGATCGATGATCTGTTCCGGGCCTTCATGGAATACTCCGAGACCAACCATGCGCCGACAACTACGCTCCGGTACCAGCAGGTGATCCAGAATTTCCGGCTCTTTCTGGCAATAAAGTACCCGGAGCTTACAAAGATCTCGCAGATCAAGCTGGAACTCCTCGAAGCGTACAAGCGGTACCGCCGGATGGTTGACCCCAGGACGGTCAGAGTACCGGACGAATATCAGGAGAAGGTCCCGCAAAACGTTCTTGCGGGAAAGGCCAGGACCATAAACTATGAGCTGAAAACTCTCCGGTTGATTCTCAACTTTGGCAAGAAGCGGGGCTTCTGCCACGAGAATCCCACCGAAGGTCTGACCTATCTCAAGGTGATCGATTCCAGGGAGCCGCGGTTTCTCACGAAGGAGGAGTGCAAGCTGCTCCTCGAGAACTCGGATAAGAAATACTACGCGGTCTTCTTCACGTTCCTGAACACCGGTCTTAGGCTCGGAGAGCTGGTCAATCTTCAGTGGCGAGATATCGACTTTAGCCGCCGAATCCTGCGGGTTCGGAAAAAGAAAGATTGGCAACCCAAGTCGGGGGAAAGAGACATCCCGCTCAACTCCGAAATGATCGTGCTCTTGACGAGCCTGAAGCCCAAAAAGGCCGACAAGCATGCCTATGTCTTTACGCGTCGCGACGGCGGCAAACTTGGCGCCAAGCTGCGTCAGGCTCTGATTCGAATCGCCCGGAGGGCAGGTCTTGACGATCTTACGAAGATTCACAGCCTTCGCCACACTTTTGCCAGCCATCTGGTCATGAGCGGTGTCGACCTGCCGACTGTCCAGCGGTTGCTCGGGCATTCCGACATTCAAACGACTATGATTTACTCCCATCTAGCACCTGATCACCTTTCCGGGGCCGTCGAGAAGCTGTCATTCAGCTGATTTTTCGCTTCTCAACAATACGCAGATCTGGTACGCGTGACTTACTGCCTTTAGTCGATCGGGCCTCAAGCCATTTGAGCACGTCCTTCTCCCGGAATCGGAGCAAACGCCCGACCTTAATGTGCGGGATAAACCCGAAATGGGTCCACGCGTAGATGGTGGCCTTCTGGACGTTCAGAAGTCGCGCTATCTCATCCGGTGTCAGGAGCCTTTCCATAGGTGCAGTGTCTCTGTTGGCAGCATCTGTCACCAGTAGCCGTCAAAACTCCTTAGGTCTGGCTCAGCTTCGCTCGTGCGCCAGGTTTCTGCGAAATCGATGCTGAGCCTGTTTTTTGTGTCTGCCCATGCTTTATCTCTTAAATCGAAATATCGTCGCTCTACGGCGATTTCACTTCCCGTAAGTCGTTGTCGTTCAATGTGCGATTTGTCCCCATTTCAGGGGTCCGAGACTGCTTGTTTGACTGCACCAAGGCTCCGGCCCGCTGAACATGTTCCTCAGGGATAATCACGTCGTATTCGTGTGAGCCGTCCGGCATGTAGTAGACGCCGCCGGGACGGCTGTGCTGCCAGCGTATGATGTGATCGTAGTCATCTCTGCTGCAGCAATGCACTTTGTACTTATCATCGAACCATTTCCAGATGTCGGCTTTCATGTCGTTTTGTCACCACATGAAACTGCGTTTTGTCGCCACATGAATAGAGTATCTGATACCATTGCTAACCTGCCTTCTTCGTCACGCGAATTAACGCCTCGCGAGTGGGCCTCGGGATGGGGAGAATCCTGCGGACCGTGGATGCTTTGACCTCCCACCTGCGCGGAGTGCCGGGCTGGTATTCGACGAGGCCGACCGCTGCAAGCGTCTCTAACAGCGTCCCAAGGCGACGTGGTGTACAGCCGCAGGCGTCGGCGATCTCGCGGTGGCCGGCGTGAATCAGCCCACCGGGCCCTACCCGACGTTTGACTTCAAGGCCGGGGAGTGCCACCATGTAGACGAGTACCTGCAGGTTGGTTAAGTGCTTCTGCCATCCATAGTCAATGAAGGTGAAGTTCCTGTAAGCTTTTCTTTTCGATAGAACGCGGGATGCAAACGGGCACATGTCCTCACCTACGCAAAACGACTGTAGTATCGCGTTGGTACACGAGTAGTTATATTCGCTGGCGTAACTGTTGTTTACAGCTCTGTTGAGGTCAGTCGGTGTCAGCGGGGGATGGTTGAATCGATTCCACCTTGTCAGGTAATCAGCAATGAATTCGTAGTTCTTGCCGACTCGCTTCAACTCCGATGCTATAACCACAGCCGATGTGTTCCGATCGGGGAATTCTCCTTTGGATAGAGGGGTGTCGGCCAGGGTGGCCACACACGGTCGGATGTCCTGGCCCGGATGGTCGATAGTGCGGGACAAATGTGAGGAGGTTGCTAACCCTTGTAGAGTCATGTCAGGTGTGATCACGTCAGGCTTTGGTTGCCCGGATCGGTGGGACGTGTCGTTACGCCGGACAACCGGGGTCATCGCCTCTTGTCGTTCCTTACGCCGCATACTCCGCTCCGAGGATTCGCCGTCTCTGACGTATTCGGTCAGCATTCTCAAAAGGGCAGCTGATCTCCCATTCCTCCTGCTCGTGGCAGTTCAGCGCCACCTTCATCACCTTGGCTTTGTCGTACACTTTCATTTCGGCCCGCTTGACGAGCTCACCGACCGGGACAAACTCCACCACGATCACCCAGGGCGCCTGGCTGATCCAGGACGAGAACGGAGCCGGGAAGACGTCGAACGGGCTGAACGTCTTGAACCACAGCCCCTCGTACAGAACTTCATCGACTTCGTGGTCAACCGTCCCGACGTGCTGACCCGACAGCACCACCGGTACCTTCCGATGGACTTTGCCTACATCCCGTCGCCAGCTCGGGATCATGAACCCCGTCCCGTACAGGAAGGAGTACTTCACCAGCCGGCAGACCTCGAGAAAGAACGTCGGCGCGTGCTCCAGGTAGTGCTGCACTACCTGTTCGTGGCGTTGAGCCTTCTCAACCGATCGCCCGGACGTCGGCGAGACTGCGACAAAAGGTGTGTGCTGGAAGTACGTGGTGATGACGCGCACGGCTTCAAGCTCGATCTGCGGGAATAACTTGTGGAAGTGAAAATTGGCCCGCCCCCTGCGCCCCGAAGTCTTCGTTACATAGCCATGGTAGGCCCGGCGGATCTTCCGCCAGTTCGCGCGTCTGGTCCGAAGCGCATCCTTCGCCCTTTTATAGCGGTCACGGATCTGCTTCTTCGGGTCGGGTTTGACCAGAAGCCAATCATGTACGGTGTTGCCGGTTCGTCTTGCCATCGCATCCGCGACGGCCGGAGTTCCGGTGCATTAACCTGACTTGACGCCTACACTCAGCCTAACGCGAATTTTCAGCCGTTTGTCAAGTACTAAATTCCTGCCCGGAGTTCGGTACGGGCTTCCGGGCGCCGAGGCAGACCAGTGTACAGTGAGCTCTGCTCTTTCTCATGCGGAATCAATCTCCCTGTTTTCCTGACCCTAACTCGTTCTTTGATCGCCTGTTACTTCCCCAAAACCGGAAAAAACCGGAAAAAACGGAAATTTCCGGGAATTCGCGCTGCCAGCGCCGGTTTGCAGGGATCGAGCGCGTCTTTGCTCTGGCGACTCCGGCACCAAGGACTCATTCAACATTCCCACTTTCCTGTCCTCGGGATCTCGTCCTGTATGGCACCAAAGAGGAAACTCGGCAGTGCGCGCGCAAGCTTTTGCGATAAGAGACAGGCCGGCACGTCAGAAAACGATCTGTGTCCATCAGCCTCGGTCGCCCGTGTGGTCCGTACTAATGACGGATTAGCTCAAACATAAGATCCGGGGCACCGTTGAGGGATCCGCAAACGCCGACCAACCTGGGTCGGCTGAGCTTCGCAAATCCCGAACCAAGGGGTGACGCATCTGCGTATCGCCAGCTGAGCGATCAATCCAGGAACCACAAGCTCTCTCACTAGGGCCCTTCGCCGATACATCGACTCACTTGTCCTGTTTCTTCATAGGAATGGGCTTGACTGGGCACCGCCTAGTCATTAAGTTGCTAACTGGTGATGTGGGATCTGTTGGACGGATCCCCCAGGCTCGCCTCGCTCCATGGTGATTACTCCTCAACCTTGTGGGGGTCCCAGTCCAGGATGACTATTGGCTATCTTTGCAGTGTTAGGAAAGCAAGATAAGGTATCGAGGGGACGCTTGGCGAATCAAGATCAAGTTTCGATTAGCGGTATTCCCGAACCCGGGCAGCTTGTGTCACTTCGGAACAAAGTCTGGGTTGTAACTGATTTACATGGTTCTGACGTGGGTAGATTGTCAGTTCCGGAGTTGGTTGATGGGAAAACACATCTAGTAGGTGTCTCATCTCTTGAGGATGATGCGTTTGGTGATGAACTTCAGGTACTTTGGGAACTTGAACCCAGTAAACGAATATACGAGCGTGTTAGTCTTCCGACAGTCTCAAGCTTTGACGGGCCCGACCTGTTGGATGCTTTCCTCAATGCCGTGCGATGGGGGGCCGTCTCTTCTGCTGACCAGAAATCACTTCAGTCTCCATTCAGGAGTGGAATTGACCTTGAAGAATATCAATTGGATCCAGTAGTTCGCGCTCTTCGGATGCCAAGAGCGAATCTACTAATTGCTGACGATGTTGGTCTTGGAAAGACAATCGAAACCGGGCTCGTTGCACAAGAGCTCTTCTTGAGGCACCGCGTGAGAACTATGCTCGTAGTTTGCCCTTCGTCTCTTCAGATTCAATGGGCAACACAGATGCGTGATAAGTTCGGTCTGGAGTTTCGCATCATCGACAGCGACTTCATGAAGGAACTCCGGCGTCGACGGGGATTGCACACAAACCCTTGGAGGCACTTTCCGCGCTTGATTACATCTATCGACTTTCTCAAGCGCGATCGTCCTATGAGGCTATTTCGAGAAACTCTGCCGGCTGAAGGTGAACCTCCATACCCCCGCCGTTATGATCTACTGATTGTTGATGAAGCTCACAATATGGCACCGTCTGGTAAAGGTCGTTATGCCACTGATTCTCAAAGAACAGAGGCTATTCGCACATTAGTCCCTCACTTTGAGCACAGGTTGTTCCTCACTGCAACGCCACATAACGGGTACACGGAGAGTTTTACTGCCTTATTGGAATTGCTTGACAACCAACGATTTGCCCGAGGTGTGATGCCTGACCGTAAACAGCTTGAGACGGTCATGGTTCGACGAATGAAGAGCGAACTTGAACTTAAATGGGATGGCTCAAGACGCTTTGCCTCTCGGGTGATAGATCCACTTGAGGTCGACTATACGGATGCTGAGCGGCTTGCACATCAGAAGCTCAGAAAATATGCGGAATCTCGGCAGCGTACTGCTAAATCGGATTCAGAAAGACTGGCGACTGAGTTTGTTCTGAAACTCTTAAAGAAGAGGTTGTTCTCATCACCTGCCGCCTTTGCCTCAACCTTGGAGAAGCACGAACAGTCCTTGATGACCGCTAGAAAGCGCAAAACAGTAACAGCAGCACCTTCAACTAAAGTCTTACGAAAGACAATTGATGAAGTTGAGGAAGAGTTTGCTGATGATGATTCTTATGATGAGGCTACTAATGAAGCGTTGAGCATCGCGGGTCGTCTGTTTACAGATCCTTCAAAAGGTGAACGTACACTTCTCAATGACCTTAAAGAATATGCACGAAATGCATCAGTTCGGCCTGACAGTAAGGCAAATGAGTTAATCCGGTGGCTCAAGCAAGACATCTTTGTCAAGGGTCAATGGACTGATAAGAGGGTTCTAATCTTTACTGAATACAGAGCCACACAAAAGTGGCTTCACGGCATTTTTGCATCTGAGGGGCTCGCGGATCAGAGCCGCCTAATGTTGCTCTATGGTGGAATGGATTCAGATGATCGGGAACGGATAAAGGCTGCGTTTCAAGCAGATCCCGCCATTTCCCCAATTCGAATCCTTCTGGCTACAGATGCCGCTTCAGAGGGAATCGACCTTCAGAACCACTGCTCAAGTCTGATCCACTATGAAATACCGTGGAATCCCAGCCGGTTGGAACAGCGGAATGGTCGTCTTGATCGCCATGGTCAAAAAGCGTCTGAGGTCACAATCTATCACTTCGTGACAAAGGGATTCAGAGACTCAGACACTGGAAAATCACCAGGGGAGCTGGATGGAGATTTGGAGTTCCTGATGCGAGCTGTTTTGAAAGTAGAGACCATTCGCGAGGATATCGGTAAAGTCGGACCGGTTATTGCCACGCAGGTGGAAGAGGCAATGCTAGGTGCTGACGTGCCCCCGGTTGTTGTACCACTTCCTAAGTTAGTCCTATCATAACATTTTTGTCAAGCTGGTTGGGTGGTTGAATCGCTTCGGGAGCCGGCGGACGATACCTGAGCGAACTGTGCGGACGCCTGGTGTTGTAGTGC